>CALAXS010000422.1 GCA_937895305.1 uncultured bacterium | reverse complement strand
AGACCATTAATACCAATATTTCTGGCATTGATGTACTACCCACTCTCCTTGATCTGCTGAACCAGCCTGTACCTGACACCATCCGGGGAGAATCCCTCGCACCATTACTACGAAAGGAAGAAGGTGCGCCAATACTACAAACGGCAGTGGAAGCACGAACCCTCTTTGCCCACCGCATGGACAACCACAACATCGGTAGAGAATATTGGGCTGTGATTAAAAACTACTGGAAGCTCATCGAGAGTAATTCCCACGCGCCAAAGCTCTATAATCATCAAAAGGATATTGGTGAACAAGACAACATTTTCAGCGCAAACCCTGACATTGCCAAAACACTACAAAATGAACTCAGTGGTTTCCAGGCAAAATTCAACACAGACAACAAGACTGCTGCGCAGAAAGTGGATGTGCTTGTCGATGATGCCTTGAAAGAAGAACTGGAATCCCTGGGCTACCTGGAGTAATCTTATGCACTTTCTGAATCGAATCAAACAGATGCTCATAGGCACTGGAAACCTGGAGGTACCCGGCATGACTGAACTATGCGAAATTACTGAACTGGAAGCGGCGTTGGCCCAACACGACCAACTCATACTCTTCAAACACAGCACCACCTGCCCTATTTCCGCCAGTGCCCTGAGCCGGATACAACCCCTCCTCGGTAGCACCGACGACCTTCCCCCCATCTACCTCGTCAAAGTCATCCAGTCACGGCCCCTGTCCAACCATATTGCCTCAGCATTCAATGTACTCCATCAATCCCCCCAGGCCCTCCTCATCCAGAACGGTACCTGCGCCTGGAACGCATCCCACGGTGCCATCACCGCTGACGCCATCACCCAGGCCTTAATCGCATAAGGAAAAAACCACCATGCTTAAACGATTTCTCGACGCACTCTCCCCGGCGAATACCGCTACCCCCGAAACTCCCACACCTGATCGGGTACCCCTGGCTACCTGCGTCATCCTCCTCGAAGCTGCACATATCGATGATGAATTTACCGAAGAAGAGCGCAAGCACATCTTCAGCGTACTTAAAAGCCGCTATAGCCTCACCGACGACGAAGTAAACGAGCTCATGAGCACGGCCAACCAAGCCCGGGAAAACGCCACTGACCTCTGGAAGTTCACCCACCAGATCAACACCACCTATGCGCACGAAGAAAAACTCGCCATACTCGACGAAGTCTGGCGCATCTTCTATTCCGATGGCGAACTTGATGGCAATGAAGATCACCTCGCCCACAAACTCCAAAACCTCCTCAATCTCAACCATAAACAATTGATTGATTCCAAGCTCAAGATTCTGAAGGAAGTTCGGGGCTAACAGCGGGGGGCTGGTGTAATTATTCGCCTTCGCGTTGAAACGCAGCCAGAGGCGCGGCCACACTCGTCAGGTAGACCGGGTTCTGGCGATGCCTGTTTTCTTCGTGCATGCATTCCCAGGGTGCTCCAAACTCATCGCCTTTTCGGAAATCATCTACCCGCAGTTCATTCACGTATTCATGGGCCAGTTGCTGGGCGAGTGGGATGTCCACCTGCGCGATGGCATGACAAACCCAGCCCGTCGGCGTGGCCCAATAGGCGCCATTCTGGTATCGATTCTTTGCGGCCAGAGAATGTTCCCACATGGTCTTTTTGCTGAAATCGCCATCCGTAGGTACGTGACGTATATTCCCCTTCCAGGCAATGGCCCCCGCACTATAAGCCTTGGCCAGGGCTTCACAAATACGCTTCTGCGTAGCATCATCCACAGAATCCACATACACAGCAAAGGCACTGCCCCACACATCCAGTTGCGCACTTTTACCAGTGGACGCACGTAGCAAGCCCGCATCGCTCATAAAAGTCTTTGTTATTGCAGCCTGCAACGTGGCCGCTTCATCACGATACCGTTCCGCAGCAGCAACGTTGTTGATGGCCGTAGCAAGATCGTACATCTGTATGGCTGCGCGGTATTTCAATACAGAGCAAAACAGCAGGTCGCCCGTGTGCCAGGTCGTATCCACAAAGCCAAAGGTCACGCCCCGATTCTCGTCATTGGCATAGACCAGTTTCGTATCGCCACGGGACGGCGGCGTGGTATAGGCATCTTCCAGACGCTGAAACAAGGTCTTGTCGTCAATCACCTTATCCAATAACGCATACTCATCCAAACCGCGCAAATAAAAATGGGCCATGTGGATGAAATAATACGCATCATCCAGCGACGGCAGAATACCCCAGCGTGCGCCCCCCTGCCCTTCGTAATCCTCCAGCGTTCCCGGATAAAATATGGGCTTATTACCAAAGGATATATGGTCTGGAATCGAACCTGGCGTGACCACGCTACCACTGGGCAACTTCCACTCTGTATCCTGCTGATGCTGTGCCGTCAACAGCAGCATGTGCCGCTGCTCTTCCGCAGTCACCAGGCCCGATGCCAACGACATGGCATAGTCCCGAATCCAAAACGCCGGATAGGCCCCGCGGCCCCCGGGACGTATGACTGTGCCCCCCGTTATATTCGGACCAATATCCCCCACCTTAGCCATAGGCGCTACCCTGGAAGCATCCATCACTGCCACCGTCATCTCCCGAAGAAACTGCAAATCCGCTTTGTTCAGTAATGGTGAAGTCACCTCAGCACACTGTGCGGAGCAGGCGAACGACACAAGGGCAATCAGCAAACAAGGGCGTACGTTTAGCATGGCATGTATTCCTGTGAAGTAGTTCTGTTCTTACGCTATAGCATCATCTTTAGCACATTCAATACGCTCCCCTCGCATCCCTCCGCCTTAATATGATACAACTGTACTTGTGCCTGATCGGGAGAATCGGGCGATAGCATTGGGGTATGACCTATCATGACCGAGATTGAGTTTATTACGACCTTTCTGGCGGAGAATGCAGGCTACGCACGGGAGAAGTTCGCGGCGCGGGGCGACCTGACGGTGACCTCGAAGACGTCACCGACTGATTTACTGACTGAGGTGGATCTCACCCTGCAACACCGAGCCATTGAGAAAATCCGCGAGCACTTTCCCGACGACCAAATCGTAGCGGAAGAAGGCGAATTCAGCACCTTCCCGAAAGATCCCCATGCGCGATGCTGGGTCATGGATCCCATCGATGGTACCAGCAATTTCGTGAAAGGTATTTTCCCGGTCTACGCCATCAGTCTTGCCTTCGCAGAAAAGGGCATCCCCCAGGTGGGTGGTGTCTGCCTCCCCGATATGGACATGACTTTCCTCGCCGAGCGTGATAAGGGGGCCACCATGAATGGCAAGCCCTGTCGGGTATCCCAGATCCAGACCCTCGATGCCTCCCGCATTGATGTCGATTTCAGTACCCTCAAGGATCGCCAGACTATCCTGTCCCGCGCCAGCAACATCATTACTTCCATCGGACAAATCCGATGCCATGGCTCCGCCGTATGCTCCATCATCCAGATTGCCACGGGCGATGTGGAGGCCTATCTACACATGAGCCTTAACCCGTGGGACTATGCAGCAGCGCAGCTCATCGTGGAAGAATCCGGTGGTGTCGCTACGCGCCTGGACAATAGTCCGCTAGAGCTTTTCGATGGTCGCGAGGGTCTCCTCATCACGAACGGCGCAATCCATAGCGATGTGTTGGCTTGCATAAAATAGCGGATAACAGCACTAACCGACGCATATTGTTTTTTTTTCCGTCGTGATAAAGTTTAGCTTCTGATCATAGTCCCCCATGGGCATGGCTGATCGCAGCTGTGCTTCAAGGCAAAGCCCTATACCCGCGCCATCGTATTCCGCCAAAAACCGATCATAGTAGCCTTTGCCATAGCCCAGTCTATGACCATCCTCCATAAAGACCAGGCCAGGCACCAGACAACATCCGTCCGCCAGGGGCTGCACCGCCACCACCGTCTTGGGTTCCAGAATCCCGTACTCATTCTCCACCAGATCATTCCTGTCCCGCAATCGACTCCACAGCAACCCCCCCCCCGGTTGCATAACTGGCACCAGGACCTCGCGCTTCGCCTCCAGTAATCGGGCAATAATCGGCTGCGTGGCCACTTCCCCCCTGACATCCACATAGCACAACACCTGTGAAGCCACCCTGAAGGCCTCCAGGCCCCACAAATGCTCCTGAATACGGGCACTTCCCGCCTGTAATTCCTCGTCCGACAGACTACGACGCCACTTTCGTACTTCTTTTCGTAATGCTTGTTTACGAGCCACTATGTCCGATGGTGTTGCCATAAACCGCATCATACGCCGTCGCCACCAACCATTGCATCCCTGACTTGCAGGATATGGCAGTCCAAGTTATACTCATCGGCATGATAAATCCACTTCATAGATTAATTCTCCGAATGAAACGGACGAAGGAGAATCCTGCGAGTCCGTGGCTGTGGCGTGAAGACTGGGCAGAGGGTCGCATCCATTTTTCGGAATCCGGAAAAGTTCTGTATCCTTTCGTACTTGGGCTCGCACTTATCTGCGTGTCCCTTGCGCTTTACTGGTATTTTAGTGACACGATTCAAAGCAGTTCCAAAGCAGCTCTTGCGATCATTGCTGCGGTTCCCGTGTTCGGCGCAATCGCTATCCTGGTAGGCATTGTGCGCTTGCTTCGGTTGCGGAAATACGGTCGCTCAACCCTTGCACTGGTGGCCAATCCTGGAGTAATTGGGGGCTGGTTGCGCGTCGAGCTGCACTCCAAATTACAGCCTTCCCCTTCAGAAAAGGTAACCGCGAAGCTCAAGTGCATGCATCGTAGCAAACGAGAATTGGGAAGTGCTGGGGAGGACATTTCGATGAAGTGGTCGTCCGAACAGGTATTGGAGAGCGCTCTATTCACACTCAATCATGACAGAACATCCACGACCTCAATTAATTTCCATATACCCTATGACTGCACGGAGACTTCGCAGTCGCAAGCCGGTTTTTATGCTGGACAGCCGAATGGCCATTATTGGATGCTCGAGGTAAAAGGCAACGTCCATGGTACAGACTATTGCGCAGAATTCATGGTGCCCGTGTTCAAGACTGTTGACAGCGCAAGGGAAATTGAGCCTGCTGAATACTGATTTATTTGAATGTTTACGTTTTGATAAGGCGTACTGACCAGCTCAACATCTCTATACCACTTCAAGGCTTCATCCTGTTATAATCTATTGCGTATTTCGAATCCCACAGCGGAACAGCATTAGCAGGAGAATACCCGTGATGAGAACACTTCTTTGCACACTGTCAGTCCTCAGCCTTATCAGCCTTGCAGGCTGTAGCACCGGTAGCGGTGGAAGCGTAACCGATAAAGTGCTTTCTGACTTTGGCCTCAAGGAAAAGCCTGAGGGCTATGTCTCCGGTACAGACAAGATATACAGCGTTCTCCCCACTGTGGCGAAACAGGAGATCCAGCGCTTGAACACGACAGAACAACGGGGGACCATCAAGTTTCAGGAAGAGGGTGTGCGGGGCATGTATTACAAAGAATCAAAAGTCTACGAGAATTACTATCCCCTGGACGCTCGCCCCATCCCTCAAAAGCCCAATGAACAACGGGGCTATCACGGCTACATCGAATACAGCTATCGCTTATTCCAGAGTGAACGAAAACCCACCCGCGTGGAAGCCCAGGCCCTGTCTGCCACAATCCCGACGGATGAATCCGGTCGCGAACGTTTTCGCTACAGCTTCGGATCCGCCGGTATCTGGGACGGTAACAGGGGCGAAGCCGTCAAGCGCTAGTGACTAGCTAAGATTACTGGTCCAATACATCATCGATGACCTGCCAGAGTTCCTTCACGCCTTCACGGGTTAAACTCGAAAAAGGCAGCACGCATCCGGCTTCTTCCAGTTCCAGGACCTGCTCGATTCGTCGAACGTTCTGCTGGCGTTCTTTCTTCGACAGCTTGTCCACCTTGGTCGCTATGATGATAGTCGGAATCTCTGCCTCCTCCAACAGCTCCAGCATGTGCAGGTCATTATTCGATGGCTTGTGTCGTCCATCCATGAGCGCCACGATAAGCTTCAACGGCTCCCGCTTCTGTAGATAATTCATCATGCACTTGTTCCAGGCATCCTTCATGGATTTGGGCACTTTGGCATAACCATAGCCAGGTAGATCCACAAAATAGATCTTGCCATTCACATCAAAAAAGTTGATGGTCTGCGTTTTTCCCGGTGTACTACTCGTCTTGGCCAGGCCCTTGCGCTTGAGCAGGGCATTCAAGAGCGAAGATTTACCCACGTTTGACCGACCGATAAAAGCCACCTCCGGGCGACGGTCCTTGGGAAAGTCCTCCGGGTACAGGGCCGATTTTACATATTTTACATCCTGAACAATCATGACCGCTTCTTTGCCCTTCTTGCACGAGCAAAGGCTAGTTTGAGCACCGAATCCACATCTTCTACAAAGTGGAACTGCACATCCTTCAGCACTTCCTTCGGTATATCCGGCAGATCCTTCTTATTGTCCACGGGTAAAATAATATCCCGCATACCTGCGCGATGGGCCGCGATCACCTTCT
>CALAXS010000421.1 GCA_937895305.1 uncultured bacterium | reverse complement strand
GCATTTACTTTTTTAAGTTGATTTTCAGTTAACATGTTCGTCGCCACCATGGTCTTTATCATTGTCAGAATCATGGCCCGATTGCTCATCATGGCTTTCACCATGATCCGCATCACCATCATGGGATGCCTCGCCCTGTTCCTCACCGTGATGTCCATCGGTTGCCTCTGCGCCTGCTGCGGCTGCCTGGGCAATTCCGTTATTTACCAATTCCTTGTTCCCCCCATCAGCACCATCTATATTCTGACTATGCTGCAGCGCGCGTATATAAGCCGCTATCGCCCAGCGATCCTCCGGCACCACACGTCCAGCATAGCTGTACATGCGTCCGAAGCCATTGGTGACAGCATCTACAAAGTGGCCATCTTCCACTTCACGCAAACGGTCAATATGAAACGAAGGTGGATTGGGAAATCCACGCTGCGTTACCACACCCATGCCGTCACCCAGATAACCATGACAGGCGGAGCAGTTAATATCATAACGCTCGCGACCACGCTCCAGAAGTGCCTGTGTTATCGGAAAATAATTTTCCGCAACAAGAGCACCCTCAGCATCGCGACCTGAATAAAACTCAATGCCATCCACATCCGGCACAATCGTGTCCTCAGACAAGCCATCATAGACCGGGTGAACCCACACACGCCGTGCGCCATCGTACTGTACCGTACCCGCCACAGGCGTCAAGGGGCCTTGGGCACCCGAAATAGTTCCATTCTTCTGGTGCGGACCCAAGCGCTGCTGGTTCCACATATCCGGGTGGCACCCCAACAAACCGATCACACAAAGCACCGCTACACCCGCACTACGCAGACACGAATAATTTATGTTATTTTTTATGGGCGAAAACATTCGCTATATTAATCCAAGGTTATGACACGGCCTGAACCGCATCCACTCTTTAATCGTCCAACACTTCCGAAACTTCTACAGGACCCTGCTCTTCAAGAAACTTTTTCGTAGCCTCTGTATCGTATTGCAAATCTTCGCTCTCGATACAAAGGAAAAATCCATCACTTGAAGCACGTTCAAACCGCTTCGCATTAAACACCGGATGGTGATGACGCGGTAGCCCGTTCAATGCCAACATACTGCCCAGTGCCGCAAAGGCACCAAACAAAATAGCTAATTCAAAGGTAATCGGCATAAAGGAGGGCCAACTGTTAAAGGGCTTGCCACCGATATCGTAGTCATAGTGTATTACCGATGCAAAGTACTGCATGCCAAAGCCTGTAGCTGCGCCTGTGATCCCACCGATTAGTGTAATCAGGGAGACATAGGTCTTCTTGAACCCAATTGCCTCGGAAAGACCATGGATCGGCAAGGGGCTGTATGCATCCATCGTGCGGTACCCCGCCTTATAGGCGGCTTCCGCTGCATGCAACAAGTTGTCCGAGTCGTCAAACTCAGCAATCAACCCGTAAACCGTGGGCTCTTCTGTATGATGTCCGTACTCTGCCATTGTATTCAGGCCTCAACCTTAGCGGATTTCTCCGCGCTCCATCTCGTGATGTTGTACGCGTAATTCAAAAATAGTAATCATGGGCAGGAAGCGAACAAACAGGCACAGCATGGTTACAAACAAACCAATTGAGCCTACATACGCCGCCCAGTCAAATGCTGTCCCTGCGTAGCTATCCCACGCCTGGGGTATATAATCACGGCGCAGGCTCGTTACAACAATAACGTAACGCTCCAGCCACATGCCGATGTTCACAACAATCGTAACGCAAAAGAGGGGGATGGCCTTGGTCCGGAAAGCCTTGAACCAGAGTAACTGTGGTGTGGCCATGTTGCATAACAGGAGGCACCAGTAAGCCCAGCCTACGGGACCAAACATGCGATTCGTCATCATGTAGGATTCGTATTCGCTGCCACTGTAGTACGAGTAGAAAAGTTCGCACATATACCCGTAGCAAACCACCAGCCCTGTAGCGAGCATAACCTTGGCCATGTTTTCCATGTGGCGCACAGTGATGAAATCGGTCATATTAAAAAGAACACGCACCGGAATCATGATGGTCAACACCATGGCGAAACCGGAATAGATAGCACCCGCAACAAAGTAAGGCGGAAAAATAGTGGTGTGCCAACCCGGAATCACAGACACCGCGAAGTCAAACGACACGATGGTGTGTACCGATACCACCAGCGGAGCAGACATACCGCCCAGAAGAAGGTAGGCCATTTCATAGCGGAACCAATGCTTGGCAGAGCCACGCCAGCCAAGGGCGAAAGCACCGTAAACTTTACGACGTACGCCTTTACTGCGATCGCGCAGGGTAGCCAAATCGGGAATCAGTCCCGTGAACCAGAACAGCAGGGATACCGTGAAATACGTAGAGATAGCGAAAACGTCCCAAAGCAAAGGGCTGCGGAACTGGGGCCACAAAGCCATGGTGTTGGGGTACGGGAGAATAAAGAATATGGCCCAGGGGCGACCTACGTGCAGGAGCGGGAAGAGGCCTGCGCACATCACCGCGAAAAGCGTCATCGCTTCTGCAAAACGGTTAATGGCGGTACGCCAGTCCTGGTTAAAAAGCAACAGAATCGCGGAAATCAATGTACCTGCGTGACCAATACCAATCCACCAAACCAGATTAACAATCGCGAAACCCCAGCCCACCGGGTTATTAATACCCCAGAGTCCCAGACCTTCCCAGAATAACATGCCCGTGCTCAAACCCAACACACCCAAAAGCGGCAGACCCACACCAAATAGGCATAGATACCACGCACGCGGCATATTATGTTCCAGCACAACATCGCTCACCTCGCGGGAGATGGACTCGTAGCTATGACCTGGCGCCATGATGGGCGCTGTAGGCGTTAGGCTCGGATGTGTCGTTTTCGATTCCATTAGTATCAATCAGCTCCTACAATCGGGCTTACTTTGTTAATGCTTCGTTTCTTCTTCGTGGTGCGGGGCTTCTTCATGACCACCTTCGGCGCCGTGGGCAGTATCAGCATCTGCACCATGAGCAGCACCGTGTGCAGCACCATGATGGGCATTCACTGCCGGCTCGGCTATTACACCGACCGTGGCATTCTGATTACGCAATTTTGCAAGATACGTCGTCCGTGGACGCGTACCAATATCACCAATCAACGCATAATTACGGCCACTGGTCTTTTCCTTCGACACCTGGCTATTCGCGTTATTAATATCACCAAAGACGATCGCGCTGGAGGGACATGCAGCCTGACAGGCTGTGACCAGATCACCATCCTGAATACCCAGCGGTGTTCCGCCGCGCTGTTGGTCGCGCACTTTCGCTTCGATACGGGCGATGTTGATGCGTTGCACACAGTAGGTGCATTTTTCCATAACGCCACGGCTACGAACCGTAACATTGGGATTGCGCATCATCTTCAACGTTGGCGCATCCTGGCCCTCGCGAATCTGATAATGGAAGAAGTTAAATCGACGCACCTTGTACGGGCAGTTATTCGCGCAATAACGCGTACCCACACAACGGTTATAGGTCATGTCATTCAGACCCTCAGCACTGTGCATCGTCGCACCAACCGGACAAACCGGTTCGCATGGTGCATTTTCACACTGCATGCAAGGGATAGGCTGATGCACCACATGGGGATTATCCGAAACAGACGCATCTTCTACGCGATAATAGCGGTCAATGCGAATCCAGTGCATTTCTCGGCCCTTATTCACATCTTCTTTACCCACAATCGGAATATTGTTTTCGGATTGACAGGCAATGGTACAAACATTACAACCCGTGCACTTGTTCAGGTCGATGGTCATACCCCAGGAATAGCCCTCACCATTACGATAGGCTTTTTCATCAGGTTTGTATAAGGTCATATCACGCTCAGGAGAGGGATGCCCCATTTTCTGGGCAAAATCTTTATTGTCTTTGTAGAAGGAAAGGTCCGCCTCACGAATGAGATGACGTTCTTCTGCGCGCTCACCCTGATCAAAAATACTCTGCTCAATATTCCAATGCTCTTCCGTGCGGGCAAGCATATATTTCTTCTTTGTCGGCTTCAGGTTGCCTGTAGCAAACCAGGGAGAATCCGATGACTGAAGGGCATAGCCATTAAAACCACGACCCTCACCAACTGGACCCACCTCCTCGCGACCATAACCCAGATGCACCGTAATCGCATTCTTGGGATGGCCAAACTGGAACATCACTGCACCTTTGACCGTCTTCCCGTTACAACTTAATTCAACCACATCTTCATGGTTAAAATGATTATCCTTAGCCGTCTGCGGATTCATGATAATCGCATTATCCCAGCACAGCTTAATCAACGGCTTGGGTAATTCCTGAAGCCAGCCATTGTTCGCATACTGACCATCCACTACCGAAGGGTCAAGACGGAAAAGCACGTCAAAACCATTACCCGTTTCAGCAACCTTGTGCGTGCCAAAATTGGACTTGCACTTTACATTGACCTTCTTAAGGCGCTTGGGATCACCCATCATGCCCTTGGCCAGCGTCGTCTTCCAAACCTTGTTAAAGCTGCTGCCACCCAACTGGAATTTCCAGTAACGTGTTAAAATTTCATACCCGTCAGGGTTTTCCTCACCGAGAAGCACCGCAATCAATTCAGTGGCAGACTTGGCACCATAAAGCGGCTTAATCAACGGCTGAACTATGGAAACCGTCCCGGTAAAATCACGGGCATCACTCCACGCTTCCAGATAATGCGCCTGAGGCACCACCCAATGGGAACGTATCGACGTTTCATTCATTGAATCCGCCAGGTGAATCACACGGCCAACCTTAAGCATCGCTTCCGCAAAGCCAAGATCCGCAGGCGTATTATACGCCGGGTTTCCACCCACAATGACCAGCGTCTTCACCTTGCCCGCATTAATATCTTCCGTAAGTTTCTTGATGGAATCCATCTGGTTCGCAGGCGTAACCTCGACCGGTTCGATATGCGTAACCGTCGTACCCGCACTACCCAGATTCTCATTGATAGCATGGGCCAATGCGTGTACTACCGCAGGTTGCTGCTCACCAGCAATTACAATTGAAGCGCCACCAGCTGCCTGAAGATCCTCAACCACACCATCCAGCCACTTGCTGCCAGCATCTGCCGCAGGCTTTGCGCCCGCAATCCCCAAACGATCCGCCACCGTACGTGCAATAGTTTCAACATCGCTATAACGTACATTAATTTTGTGGTCTGCATTCGCACCCGTTAGGCTCGGCGTAGATTCAGCCACATAAAGACGACTCATGTGGCCGCCATTATTATCCGCATCACGGCTCGCCGCAAAATCACGCGCATAAGCAACAGCACCCGCGCCTTCCATCAGGAAATTAGAATCCAGCGACAACACCACCTTCGCATCTGCAAAATTATAAACCGTATCCGCATACCCGCCAAAGGCCTGCTTTGCACCTGCGCGCACATTGTCGCGACCCTCAGGTTCATACTGATGCCACTGGGCCTTGGGATACTTGGCAGCGCCCTTGTTATAGCGACCACTGGCCACTTCATACTCACCCACAATCTGACTCAACTGCCAGCCCAGGGTAGGCGAAGTTACCGTGCCTGTAAGAATACGAAGTCCATCTCCACCTTCTGCATCAACCTCATTAATCCCCGCCTGCATGTCCGCAACCAGCTTCTTCCACGTGCTGATATTACCCGCATAGCTCACCGTATCCAGACGATTCGGATCATACAAATCAAGGATGGATGCCTGGGCGATACTATTCGTAGCGCCACGTGATGCAGGATGCTCCTTCAAGCCTTCCAGCTTGGTAGGGCGGCCCTCATAGCTCGTGGCAACCAGACCCATGGCAAAACCCGCCTGGGTCATGGCCGTTGCATAATACTGGGGCTTACCTGAAACCAGCTCTTCCGGCGGCTTCACATAAGGAACAAGCAATTCCGAAGGCTGACGTGCGCAACTGGTCAATCCTGCCAGCATCATGGACGCACCCATTACCTTGAAAAAATTTCTGCGACTCACCGGATCCAGCAACTGATTGGCTTCATTGGGGAACTCTTTATGCACCAGGGCATCCACAGAATCCACACCATCAAACTCAGCCATGGTGCGCCAATAACCGGGACCGGTCTTTTGCGCAAGACGTTCTTTTAACTCTACCGCGTTATCATTCATGGTCGCTCGCATCGTATGGGGGTTCATTCTACTGTCCCCCCCGCTAACGGTGACACACGGAACAGTTAGTCAACTGCCCCACGTTAATATTGTTTTCTTCCACCAGCCGTGGGCCATCCACAGCCTGCTCGAAGCTATCATCCAGCTCCGCTCGCCACTCAGGATCAAATACCTTGTCAGCAGGACGAACAAACTTGCCCGGATCCTTGTGACATTGCAAACACCATCCCATGTGCAACGTATTGGCCTTATGGGTAAGGCGCATATCATCAATATCACCATGGCAAGTCGTACAACCCACACCCTTGGCAATATGGATTGAATGATCAAAATAAACAAAATCAGGCACGTCATACACCCGCGTCCACTCCAGAGATTCACCTGACTTCCAACTCTCATGAACGGGCGCAAGCATAGGCGCATCCGCAAGAACCTGGGAGTGACAGGTCATGCACGTTTCCGTCGGCGGAATACCCGCAAAACCAGACTTCTCTACACTGGTATGGCAATAACGGCAATCAATACCATTCGCGCCAACATGACGTTGATGGCTGAAGGGAATAGGCTGCGCCTTTGCTATGCCAACCTGGGTCAATACCGGAGAACGATAAAGTGCTGCACCCAGACTCGCCAAAAGAACAATAACCACAACCGAACCCACAAGGAGTAAGCGTGCAATTACATTGGCGCTACGGCTGAACGTTTGTGCCACAGGTTTATTCCTCACTTCCGCATGGTTCACCGTACAAAGCAATAATGCCCCACTTGGATTACCTAAGCTACTTGGTCTCTAAAAAATCATTCCGGTCAACATGAGGTATCAATACCCATGAAAACCAACCCGATATAAAAAGTTAATTACAATACATAGTCGTTGACTTCCGCGTCCTGGCAACCCAATCTTGCCAATCAGCCCCCCAATAACCTAACGATAGGTAGGACCATAATAATCCCGAAAAGGAATCAAACAAGCCGGGATCGTGTTGCTAAAATAGACAAAAACCGCCCAAGCCAACAAAACTTCGCATATTCTACATACTGGCCAACAAGTATTTCAAGCGGTATATAATATGTATTTAAAGTACATCTTAAATTGACCTATGCGCAATTAATACAAAGGGTTACAAAATAATAAAAAGGTCGGTTCATTGCACCATCCAAATTTTTTGCATACTAAACGAATGATCGCCCTGCTGATTCCAGAATATCTGCATTTCCAGCCTGCAATGGCAAGTTGACATCCAGCACATCCCCCTGCGATAAATACATCCTATGGAACAACATACCATACAGATGCGCGAATACCGCTTCCCCATAATACTGGCCCTCTTTATCCTTGTCCTGGGCACCCTGCCCTACATCTACGGCTACATGAACGCCAATGAAGACGATGTATTCATGGGATTTGTCGGGCGCGGTACCCCCGGTGCCCATGGGTATCTGATGTTCGGAAAACAAGTTGCTGACGGCAATGTTTTTCTTGAAAATCGCATGACACCCGACAGGCTTCCGGCCAATTATTTCAACCTTGAGTGGTGGGTCTGGGGAAATACAGCCCGAATTTTGGGCCTATCATTGATGGAAACTTTCCATTTTTTCCGCTGCCTCGCCGTGATGGTCTTCATTTTAGGCACCTACTTCCTCGCATCCCAATGCACTACCTCCATTGCATTGCGACGCATTGCGGTAGGGCTGGTCTGCCTTGGGGCAGGCTTTGGCTGGATAGCAACACTGCTAAACAGCTATGTAGGCACACATTTACAGCCCCTATTGGACATGAAGGGCGTAGTCATATTTGGCTACCTGATTAACAAACCCCACTTTATACGTGCCGGAATTTGTGTAGTCTTTACCTATGCATTTTTACTCAAGGGAGTCCGAACGGGACAGCTGCGCTATTACGTGCTGAGCGGACTCGCAGCACTAACACATTCAGCCATCCGCCCTTTTCATATCCCGGAAACTTTTCTCCTCTACGCACTACTCCCTGTACTGCTTATGCTACGAGAACAAACATGGAAACCCCGATTATGGTGGGGCCCCTTCCTTGCAGGACTCATAAATTTACCGGGTATTGCCTATTATGTATGGCTGTCCAGGACGGGCGCACTGGGCATCTCGGGCTGGACACCGCAACCCGTACATTTGCTGAGTTATCTGATTTGGCTTGGCGTGCCTTTTGTGTGTTGTGTCCTTGCATTTTTGGTGGTCCCATGGATGAAGCAATTTAAAGATATGCATGTGGAAACCCTGTTTTTAGCTTTATGGGCACTGGTGGCCTATGCACTCAATGAATCTTATCCCTATTGGTTCGCGGGTTGGGAAGGGGGCTTTTATGCATTCCAGATTGGCATACCCATACTTTTTGTCACGCGCCTGGTTCCCGGTGCGGGTGCATGGCTAAAAGAGCGTAGTGATTTCGTTCGAAAAGGTTCTTCGCTACAGTGGATTGCGCTTCTATGCATCATCACAGTCCCTGGTACGACACTGGTGTACAAGACTTTCTTTGACACCTTGAAAGAACCCTCCAACAATTTGCATACCTACTACATCAGCAAGGGACTTCATGAAAGTCTTCTATGGCTTAATGACCATGCAAACACATCTGAAGTTGTGATGTGCAGTGAACCGGTGGGACAATTTGTACCGCGATTTAGTGACTGCAAAGTGATTGCGGGTCATATCATGCTGACCACGAACTACCACATACGAAACCAGGAGGTGGGGCGTTTTTATCGTGACCAAGACGATCATGCGTTTAAGCAGAGCATACTTGATAAGCACGGCGTCCGGTTTGTTCTCTATAGTCCCTTTGAAAAGCAGATTGGTGCAATAGCCCCGGAAAATAACCCCTGGCTACGCCCGGTATTTCAGGCAGGGGACACCACCATTTATGAGTACGCACCTACTGGCTGATCTGAAAAAATACAACCCCTAGAAATAACCCAATGCCTTGATCTTCTCTTCAAGGTTCTCCTCCTCCACCGAAGCACCTGATTCCGCCCCCCCATCCTTGTCCTCTTCTGAGTCCCCTCCCAGATACCCAAGGGCATTGAGTAATTCATCCATATTCGCTGCGTCTTCTTCAGGCGATTTCATTGGGCTAACCTTCAGCTTGTCAAGCACTGCATCTATATTCGTTGTGGTAAATGGATCGTCCGTCGCCATGTTTTGTGCAGGGGTGTAGGCCTTTCCAAGTTCACTCAACAACGCCCGAAGTTCATCTCGCACAGCAGGACTGGACTCAATCAGGTTTTGTGATTCTTCATAATCTTCTTTCAGATTAAAGAGCAGTTCATGCTGAACAGGATTGTTTAAATTAACCCTTGGAATAAAGCCATCCTTTACGGAATCCCGAAGTATCCGCTGGATTTTGAAATAGCGTTGACAGTCTTTGGGATCAAGCCAACGTTGCGCCTGAATCAATTTGTGATTCTTATAGAGCACACCCGTTAGCAGCGAACGACTTTCAATATACAGGCCTGCATAGAGCGGGTGATCTTCGAATTTCGGAATCCAGTTCCCCTGTTCCTCTTTAGCAAAAAGTGGTACACCGCCAAAAGGCTTTGGATCACTATCCAGATCATGTAGCATTGCTAACGTAGGTAGAATGTCAGCATGACCTACCGATGTTGTTACCCGTCCGGGCTGAAGCATATCGGGAGCCCAAAAAATAAGTGGTACCCGAAGCACTTCGTTATATAGCGTCCATGCATGTTCATAATATTGATGCTCCAGCATTTCTTCACCATGATCCGAAGTGAGTACAATCATAGTATGATCCAACACTCCCTGTGCCTTCAGACCTTCAACGAGCACCCGTAAAGAATCGTCGACAAAAGAAATTTCGGCATCGTATCGCAGTTTGGCATCTTCATAGCGGGGCTCGCCTGGCCCAAAACCGTCTTCCATGAGTTCGCTTACATTGGGCAAAATTTGCTGGTGAAAATGCAAGGGGTCAGGAAAGACTTCATCCGCAAAGCGAAGATAATTTTCATGGGGTGGTTCGTAGGGTCCATGGGGATCAATGTAGTGCAAATACAGGAAAAAAGGATCGTCTTTGTGCACTTCAGAAAACTCAAGGGCCGTGTTCGTCAATTTCGGTGCAATACGGCTTACCGAGTATTGATCCATCAGGCATTTGAACACATCGAAATGCTCACTAAAGCCTTCCATGCCCATAACCGGGGAATTCGCAAAGTGCCCGGTAACGTATCCGGCCTCCTTAAAAGCTTTAGGTAGGGTCACCCCTTCTCTTGATGGGCGCGCCCACCAGCCTTGTCCATCTGGATTAACTAACGGGGGTACGCCGCTAAACAACCCCGAGATAGATTCGCCCGTATAGGAGGATTGGCTGAAGGCCCGTTCAAAGAGAACACCCTCCCCGGCCAATGAATCAATAAAAGGCGATGTGTCCCGCTCATAGCCATAACATCCCAGGTGATCAGCGCGCAACGTATCAACCACAATCAGAATCACATTGAGTGGTTTCCCGGCAGCAACAGGGTCTGTAGCCACACTATCCACAATGGGCTTCTGTGCCTCATCGACAGAACATCCCGCCAACAAAAGCAGGGGAAATACCAACGACCACAACCCACAGATAACCTGGGGAAGAAGGGACCATCTGGTAGAACGGAAAGAACACATCACGCGATTCTACCACCCCATGAGGGCCTATTCAAGACCA
>CALAXS010000420.1 GCA_937895305.1 uncultured bacterium | reverse complement strand
GAGAACATTGGGAGGAATAAATAAATTCCCTTAAATACAAATCACACCACTAGTTAGCAGAGCACCAGGGTAAGAAACTATATGAATGGAGTCTTACCGACGGGTTGCGTACGGTCCATGATCCACAGGGGAAGCACCATCATAAGGGGGATACGGACCGGGAAGTGCTGGCGGTACTTAACAGTATTCTTCAGTCGGGTGATGCAGCTATTTATCTGTTGAAAGATTTTCATGCCTATCTGGATGCACCGGAGATCATACGGCAGGTTCGAGATCTGGGGGAGGCACTACGTTCTACACGCAAGACCGTGATCATTGTGTCACCCAAGGTCGTTATCCCGCAGGAACTGGAGAAGAGCATCACACTGTTGGACCTGCCCCTGCCGTCTAATGAGGAATTGCGCAATTTACTTACAGGGCAGCTGAGTGGTGCTCGGAGTAACCGGAATTTTGATGTAAAGCTTTCGGAGGAGGGATTGAATGCGCTGGTGAATGCGGCCCATGGCCTGACCTGGCAGGAGGCGGAGAATGCCTTTGCGCGGGCGATAGTACGGGACCGTATGCTGGGGGATGGGGACGTACAGGCGATTATGGAGGAGAAGCGGCAGATTATTCGCAAGTCGGGGTTGCTGGAGTATTATCCGGCCGAGACCTCCATGAATGCGGTGGGGGGCATGGATTTACTAAAGGAATGGCTGCGGAAGCGGAATCGTGCATTTAGCGAGTCGGCGCGGGCCTATGGGTTACCCGTACCCCGTGGTGTGCTGTTGATGGGGATTCAGGGGTGTGGCAAGAGCCTGGTAGCGAAGACTATTGCGCGGGAGTGGGGTATGCCGCTGGTGCGTATGGATATGAGTCGTATTTTTCAGGCCTATATCGGAAGTTCGGAAGAGAATATGCGACAGGCGTTGAATATGGCTGAGACCCTGGCACCAACGATCTTGTGGATTGATGAGATTGAGAAAGCCTTTTCGGGGATGGGGGCTTCGGATGCTTCGGATAGCGGGACGACCGCGCGGGTTATCGGGCAGTTTCTTACGTGGATGCAGGAGAAGGAGTCTGCGGTGTTTGTGGTAGCGACTGCGAACAAGGTGGAGGGATTGCCTCCTGAGTTGTTACGCAAAGGACGACTGGATGAAATTTTCTTTGTGGATTTACCCCGGGCGAAGGAACGTGCAGAGATTTTTGATATTCACATTCGCAATTATAACCGTGACCCGCGTCAGTTTGATTCGAAATTAATGGTTCAGCATGCAGAAGGGTTCAGTGGCGCAGAGATTGAGCAGGCCATAATCAGTGCATTGCATGATTCTTACTTTGAGAATCGTGAATTGACCACCGAGGATGTAATTCATAATCTGCAAATTACGGTGCCCCTGTCGCAGACCATGGAAAAACGTGTAAAAGCCTTGCAGGAGTGGGCCATTCCCCGGGCACGGCCTGTGTCGTCTTTACAGCAACTTGCACAACAGGGTGGATAGATGGCCTTTGACTGGTTAGAGCTTGACCCGGCGCATTCGGGTGAGGCGGTTGAAGATAAAGGGAGGCCGACGCGGGTGCGTCCAACGGATGGTCCCACGACGCTGGCTGCTGCGCGGGAGTTACGGCATGCGGGTTTCGTGAAGTCGTCTATTCCGTATTATGCCAAGGCGACGGCCTTGCAGGTCCATCAACATAATGCCTGGGTGGAGTATCTGGATACGCTGGTACGCATAAAGGCGTTGGATAGTGCGGAGAAACTGGTACAGGAACGCGTGGAGCAATATGGTCAGGTCCGTGTTTTTTATGCCGTATCTGCGCTGATCCAGGCGCATCGCGGTAATTTCAAGGAGGCGATGAAGTATTCGGACGTGAGTTTAGAGGGTCAAACAGGGTATTATGGTACCTGTGTAAGGGCAGAGATCCTGTTACGCGCTAAAGTATCGTCCAGGACGCACCGTCGGGATGCACTGGAAATACTTGAAACGTGCATTGCTAGCAGCAATGATCCGTGGGAGCCGTTGGTGTTGGGTGGGTGTATGTTGCTGGATGCAGGCTGGTTTGCCCATGCAGCGGGTTTTTTCACGGAGGCGGCCCATAAGGAGCCGACACGTGCATTGGCGTGGGTATGCCTGGCGGACAGCTTTTATGCGCTGCGTTTATATGAGCAGGCTGTTTTTTATTATGAGCAGGCGAAGGGGTTGGAGCCGTTGCTTCAACCTGCCATACAGGGCAAGATACGAAGTGTCCGGTATGTGTTTGGATTAATGGAAACGTTTAATAAAGAGACGCTGGAAGAACGATGGACTAAGGCAGTGAAAAATCATCTGCCAAAAGAATGGGAGCCGACTTTCAATGACGACAGGATACGTTAGCCCGCTTGTAGAGCGTTTTGCTACGCAGGGCATGATTGAACTTTGGGGATCGCAGAAGAAATTTTCGACCTGGCGGCGTTGCTGGATTGCTTTGGCAGAGGCGGAAAAAGAGCTGGGCCTGGAGATCACCGATCTGCAAATTGACGAGATGCGTGCCCATATCGAAGACATTGATTTTGATAAGGCGAAGCTTTTTGAAGCGCAGACACGCCATGATGTGATGGCCCATATACATACCTATGCCGAAGTAGCACCCAATGCGAAATCTATTATTCACCTGGGCGCGACATCCTGTTTTGTAGGGGATAATACCGATATTATTATCATGCGTGAAGCACTGCAAATCGTATTGGCCAAGACCGTTGCCGTGCTGGATCGCTTAAAGGCATTTGCATTGGAGTACAAGGATCTGGCGACGTTGGGCTATACCCACTATCAGCCGGCACAGTTGGTGACGGTTGGTAAGCGGGCCTGTCTCTGGGCGCAGGACCTGGTCATGGATGTTCATGAGATGGAGCATTTACTGAGTAATTTACGTTGTCGTGGTGTCAAGGGTACGACAGGTACGCAGGCTTCGTTTATGGAGCTTTTTGATGGGGATTCGGACAAAGTGCGCAAGCTGGATGATCTGGTGGCGAAGCATCTTGGCTTTGAAGCTTCGTATGCGGTGACCGGACAGACCTACCCGCGCAAGTTGGATAGTCAGGTGCTGCGTGTCCTGGCCGGTATTGGCGAGTCCATCCACAAGTTTGGTTCGGATATGCGTTTGTTGCAGAATCTGAAGGAAATCGAAGAGCCCTTTGAAACGACGCAGGTGGGTAGTTCAGCCATGGCGTACAAGCGCAATCCCATGCGGTGCGAACGGGCTTGTGCACTGGCACGTTTTCTTCTGGTGCAGCCGTTGCATGCGGAGATTACGTCGGCAACCCAGTGGTTCGAGCGGACGCTGGATGATTCGGCCATTCGTCGTTTGTCGCTGCCGGAGTCGTTTCTGGCGGTAGATGGCGCGTTGAATCTATATCTGAACGTTATGGAGAATCCGAAAGTATATCCCAAGGTGATTGATAAACACTTGCAAGCGGAGCTTCCTTTTATGGCGACAGAAAACATCATCATGGCGGGGGTTAAGCGTGGCGGCGATCGCCAGGAATTACATGAAATTATTCGTGCGCATTCACAGGAAGCAGGACGTATGGTGAAGGAGGAGGGCATGGAGAATGATCTTCTGGAGCGTATGGCGAATGACCCGGCGATTGGCATGACCATGGATGAGATTGTGAAGATCCTGGATGTGACAAAATTCGTGGGCCGTGCACCGCAACAGGTCGAGGAATTTATTGCAGAGGAGATTGATCCGATTCTCAAACGGAATGCGGGTCTGGAGGTTCATTCTGACGTGCGTGTCTAGGGGGCCGCAGGATATGAACAGTTTTACACACCGTCGGATTTAATGACCCGGCGGTGTTTTTTTTATGGTGTGAATATGCGTTGCACAAGGTAGATGGGCTATAGTGCTGTATGCTCTTTAATTCCCTACAGTTCTTTGTTTTTTTACCGATTGTTGCCGGGGTGTATTTCCTCATGCCAGCACGGGGGCGTGGGCTGTTGTTGCTGTTGGCGAGCTATGTATTTTACATGGCATGGGAACCTGCGTATGTTCTGCTGATACTTTTTTCGACCGGGGTGGATTATGGTGTTGGGATTGCCATGGGGCGACATACAGATCGGGCGGGTCGACGACCGTGGTTGGTATTGAGTTTGTGTGCCAACCTGGGGATGTTGTTTTTCTTTAAGTATTACAATTTCTTCAGGGATAGCCTGCATCAGGTCTATGGCTGGGTGGGGATGGATGGGCCCTTGCCGTATGTAGAAGTGCTGTTGCCCGTGGGGATAAGCTTTTACACGTTCCAGACCTTGAGTTATAGCATTGAGGTCTATCGGGGGAATCAGGCAGTGGAGCGGCGTCTGGATCAATTCGCATTATACGTGGCTTTTTTCCCGCAGTTGGTGGCGGGGCCTATTGAACGTGCAGGAAACCTGTTGCCCCAATTGGCGAAGTTGCCGGGATTTGAGTACAACCGTGTGCGCAACGGGTTACAGTTAATTGCCTGGGGCCTGTTCAAAAAGGTGGTCATTGCCGACCGTCTGGCTCAGTGTGTGGACTATATTTATGCCCAACCGGGGGAGCAGTCGGGCTTTGCGCTTATCGTGGGCACAGTGTTCTTCGCCTATCAGATCTATTGTGATTTTTCAGGTTACACCGACATGGCGATTGGTACCGCGCAAATTTTTGGCGTGCGGCTCATGGAAAATTTCCGACAGCCCTATCGTGCGACGAGCCTGGCGGACTTTTGGTCGCGATGGCATATCTCATTAAGTAGCTGGTTTCGTGATTATCTGTATATTCCCCTGGGTGGCAACCAGGTGAGTGCCGGGCGGTTGGTGTTGAACTTGTGGGTGGTGTTCTTATTGAGCGGCTTGTGGCACGGGGCGAACTGGACCTATGTGGTTTGGGGCGGGATTCATGTGATTTTTTTACTGGTGGAACGACGTTTCAGGCAGGGCGAAGCTATGACCTGGTTGCAGCGAAGTCTGGCACAATGTAGAACTTTTGTGGTGGTCTGTTTTGCCTGGGTCTTTTTCCGTGCGGCATCTATAACGGATGCCTTTGCGGTCTTTGGGGGTTTGGGCCGAGGTTGGGGTGAGATACCCCTAGGGGCTGGTTTTTGGGGGTGGCTGGAGCGTAGTCTGGGCTTGCCTTTGTGGGAGTTGGGTTTTAGTGTGGTGTTGTTGGTAGGGCTGGGTGTGGTGCAGAATGGGCAAAGCAAAACTGGTTTGCGCGAATGGGTAAATGCCCGGCCCCTGTGGCAGCGCTGGTGTATTTATTCGGTTGGAGTTTGGCTGGTGTTTTTGTTTGGTGTTTTTCGTCAGAAAGAGTTTATTTATTTTACGTTTTAGGTGATTATGATTCGTATGATCCTGCATATCGGTTTGTTGCTACTACTCAATGTGAGCATTGGTGTAGTGGTACTGACTGTGCATGATGGCGGATTGGTCTTCGCGCCGTGGGAAATCGATGC
The DNA here is from genome assembly GCA_937895305.1 of uncultured bacterium. Lineage (GTDB taxonomy): Bacteria > Hydrogenedentota > Hydrogenedentia > Hydrogenedentales > JAEUWI01 > CALAXS01. The sequence continues at coordinate 1,583 of CALAXS010000420.1, read as the reverse complement.
GCTTATGCCTGTACTGCCAGAGGACGAATCGCGGGATGTGGTGTTGCTGGGGAGTTCCCATGGCTATGTGTTGTCGCGGTTTCGTGACCATCACGCGATTGTGGAAACGGAAACCGGGTTGAGTGTTTTTAATATGTCCATGCCTTCGGGTGGCGGGGTGCGTCCAGCTCGAATCTACCTGGATTATTATTTTGATGAGGGGAACACGGCGGAGCAGGTGTGTTATCTCCTCGACCCCTTCGCGGTCTTTGGTGAGGGCGGGAATGACGGCCACAAGTTTGTATATTTTGAGTCTTTTCGTCCTTCCTTTCTCATGCACTTAATCAAGCAACGTTATCCGGCGCGGCGTATATTGACCTATGTACAGTCAAAATTTACCTATGCCTGGTGGACACAGGATGCGGAGTTGATGATAGGGCATGAGGGTACCATGGCAGTGAAGCCCTATACACCAGCGTTGATTCAAAAACGCATGGATTCTCTCTATCAGGATGGCCTGAGCGAAGCCTATTTTGAAAAGTACAGCGCAGAGTTGGAGGCGATTATGGCACGGTGCGTAGCAGAGGGAAGTAAATTAACGCTGATTATGCCACCGACCTTGTTGGGCGAGGAGCCAGGTGAAGCAAAGCTGTTGGCATGGTTGGCGGAGAAGGAGGGGCAGTATGATTTTACATTCCATGATTGGGTGGATGTGTATGCGGACGATTTGGAATTTTTCTACGACCTGGATCACTTGAATACCAATGGGGTGGAACGTTTTGTGAAGGAGTACCTTGGGCCTGTGTTGCAAGGTGAGGCGGTGAAACCATGACGCGGACACAGGGACTTAAAGGGCTGGGTGTGCTTGCACTATTTGGCGTAATGGTGCAGGTGGCATGGTTGTGTGATGATGCGTATATCACGTTTCGGACGATTGATAATGCGTTGGCGGGCTACGGGCTGCGCTGGAATGTGGTGGAGCGGGTATGGACGTTTACGCATCCGCTGTGGATGATGGTATTGACTGTGTTTGTAGCGGTGACAAAGGAGTTTTATTACACGGTGCTCGCCGTCTCATTGGGCTGTGCCATGGGGACGGTGTTGGTGCTGGCGAAGGTGAGCAAGGGCCATAGCTTTGCGCTGGTCTTTGTGGTGTTGCTCTTTTCCAAGGCCTTCATGGATTTCACATCATCCGGCCTGGAAAATCCACTGGCTTATTTGTTGATGGTGGTTTTTGTGGTGATGTGGGTGAAGGATAAATCGACACTGATTTTGAGTCTCGTAGCTGGGTTGATGGTCTTGAATCGCATGGATCATCTACTCCTGGTTGTGCCTGTGCTGGGCTATCGTTTTTTACAACAACCCTCGTGGAAATGTATTGGCCAAGGCGTACTGGGCTTTACCCCTTTCATTGCATGGGAGTGCTTCGCGCTGGCCTATTACGGGAGCTTCTTCCCCAACACGGCCTATGCAAAATTATGGTCGGTGGACGTAGCGCAGTGGGCCTTGGTGAAGGCAGGTATCAAATATTTCATCTATTCATTACTCCTCGACCCGGTGACCCTACCCGTTATTGGACTTGCTGTATTGGTTGCCCTGCGTAA
>CALAXS010000419.1 GCA_937895305.1 uncultured bacterium | reverse complement strand
TACTTTTTACGTGTTTAACCTTACAGGAGATGCGTCATGCGTCATTTACGTCTAGTTTCCAAAGCCCCGAAAAAAGCCCAAATAACTGGTTTATGCGGAGAAAATATTGATACGGATTATGAAGCAACCTTGTGCTTCTTGCTCAATATCCTCCTGGGCTTCTTTTTGCCCGTCGTGGAAGCCAAATATCCAGGCGATCAATAGCGTTAAAAGGAATTTATGGTATGACCCATCACTTACGACCGCTTAGCAAGACCGGGGTGCCTGTACTGGCATCTGTCGCACCCGATGCCGGGGTGGGATTCCTGGCCGAATTGTTAACCTTTATACGCGATTTGTTCTTTGTTGAAGGGAGTGGTGGTGACGTTTCGGGTACTCCATTGTATGATCTGTTAACTGGATTAACGGGCAAATTCACGAACCCATCCTGAGCTAGAGAGGAAGCATAATGGCACGAATCAAGACCATTTCACGCATTGCACCCATAAAGGCGCAATTGACGGAAGATGATCAATTTCAATTAATCCAGTTTTTAATTGATACACTGGACTTTTTGGCACCGTTCTTACGGCTCAAGGATCCACAGACACAGATTGAACCCCCGGAGACGGGAAGTTAAAAAGTTGCCTGAAATCGGGTATTATGTTTTAATGTGCCTCGATATAGACCAGCAATGAACCAAGGAGTACTCGTTAATGAAACATATTAAACCTATCACCACAGTCCGTGCGGATGCCTTTATCGATCTGTTAAATGCAATGTGGCGTGCCTGGCGCGATTTTCAATTCGCCAAGAAGAATGAAATCGGTCTTTAAAGCTTTTAAAAAATGTGTATCAACGCCGGAATGCCCAGGGTGTTCCGGCGTTGTCTGTATATCTGAACTTTGTTGAGTGGGGCCTCGTGATAGAGCAGACCGACACCTACATCCGAACTACAGATCCCGATGATGCCACAACGTTGGTACAACTGTATGCCTGGTCCGATGTCCGGTGCGCTTTGTTGGACCAGAAACGTGAGCCCATGATGCCGACAGTGGATGAATTGCGGGAGATCCTGGCTTCACCTGAAGCAGCGAAGGGGGCGTTTCACACACTCGAAGATGGCACAGGTCAGATTCGTGGTTTTTGTTGCTTGCGCGGTCTGTCACAGGACACGAGTTTCTGCGAGGTGAGTATCTTGCCCTTGGCAGAGGCGAATCTGGAATTGCCTTGTATGGACGCGGGGATGAAATTTATATTGAAACGTGCATTCGCGCACCATGGCCTGCAGAAGGTAATGACCCATGTGCTGGATAAAGAGACCCGGGTCCGTGCATTTTACCTGGAACATGGATTCAGGTCAGCGGGCACACAACGAGAGGCGTTGTATGCCAATGGCAAATATCACGATATTGAAGCATTGATTTGCTGGAACCCACAAGGTGCCCGGCGTGTTATTGCAGAAGGGTCAGAAAGCCATGCCAATTAAGAGTGAAAGCTTTATCCGACGGGCAGAGCGCGATGATCTGGATGTAATTGTGGAGTGGATGGAGGATGAGGATTTTCAGCGTTTCCTTTATGGTGACCCGGCGCGATCCCCCAAACAAATTCGTGAACAGATCGTAGGTATGCTGGGCCGGAGTGTGGGCCATACCATGCCGGGGGGGATTTACCTTATGGTGGATTCCCATAAGGATGGTCCTTTGGGGTTGGTGCTGTTGCAGAATATTAGCTGGCGGAACCGGAATTGTTCGCTTGATGTGTATCTGGGCAAGAAAGAATTTCGCGAGGGTTTTGTCGCTGGTCTCGCAACTTTCAGGGCGTTGGAGTATTGCTTTGATGAGCTGAACCTGCATCGGGTGAGTGCGTATATTTATGCTTTTAACCGACCGTCCTGGCGTACCTTCGAAATGACGGGTGCGGTACGGGAACTGGAACTGGAAAACCATGTATTGCGCGATGGTGCATTGCATGCCATTTATGGCTATGGGCTGCTGCGTTCTGAGTTCGAGCAGTTTCGCAAGAAATTTACACGTATGGAGGGGGTGACCCTGAAGTCCATGATAGCGGATCTGGTTGTGCGTGAAGGGGCGGAAACGTGACCCGGTATTTCCTAGGCTGTCTGTTGCTCTATTTGCTGATTACGCTGGTGGTCAATTTCTTTCAGAACGAAGATCAGCCCAGGCGCATGTCCTTCATATCCATTGGAATTCAGGCTCCGTTATTTTTGTTGGCGTTATATCTTGCATTTGATCTCGAGGCAATTTCCCGGGAGTTGGTGTCCTTCCCGCGAATCGCTGTCGGCATTGTGGCGGGTCATTTTATTTTTGCACTTTCAGTCATCCTGACCCAGGGGAGCATTTCGGCAGCGTTGTATCATTGCCTGGATTTTCGCGCTGTAGTACATTTTCTGGGGGAGAACCCTTTGCTCATTTTACGTTTTCTGGTGGTAAGTATGACGGAGGAATTGATTTATCGTGCAGCAGCGCAGCCTGTAATCATTGAGTATCTGGGTGGGGCGGTGCTGGGCATCGGGGCCGTGGCCCTCATCTTTTCGATTACCCATTGGCATTTTTTCAGGAACCCACCGTTGCAGTCGCTTGAATTTGTACTGTTTGCGCTTCTGCTGGGCGGGGTATACTACGGCACGGGGAGCCTGATTCTGGTTGTGACGATTCATGCGGTCCGAAATCTGGAAATAGTTTATTTAGAGTATGAGGCACATACCGCAGAATTGGGAAGTGCCGAAGCAGCCCAGGACAAGATTGATGAAATGTATACAAGACGGGTGGTTCAATCAGTATGAGTAGTGAATATATAGTTGCACTGGACAACGTGCAGAAGACCTTCCGCATGCGTCATTTTATGCAGTTGGATGAAGAATCCCGCAAGCGGGTTCTTTACCGGCGTAGTGAAACAAATGCGGCGCAGGGTATCAGCTTTGGTATTAAGCAGGGGGAGATCTTTGGCCTCCTTGGTCCCAATGGCGCGGGGAAGACGACGACGGTGAAAATGATTTCGGGTCTGGTAAAGCCGGATTCCGGGACCGTGCATGTGGCTGGCATGGAGGTGGAGAAGAACCGGAAGAAGATATTACGTCAGGTGGGCGTGGTTCTGGAAGGGACCCGCACGACGATTTGGCCTTTAACGCCACTGGAAAACCTGACCTATTATGGGAACCTGAAGAATGTGCGGGGGAAGGTGCTCCAGGATCGTTCCCATGAATTACTGGATTTTATCGGGCTGCAGGAAAAAAAGAACATACAGGTGCGCTATCTCTCCCGTGGGCAGAAACAAAAGCTGGCCATCTGCATTGCATTGATTGCAGATCCCACAGTGATATTGCTGGATGAACCCACCACAGGACTGGATGTGCAAAGTAGCCGGGGCATCAAGGACAAGCTGATTGAAATGACCCGTGCATTCGGGAAGAGCGTGCTGGTGACAACCCATGACATGCACGTGGCGCAGGAGTTATGCGACCGCATTGGCATTATCGATAAGGGACAATTGATTCGATGTCAGTCCACCGAGGATTTGCTGGATAAATTTTCGGACCAGTTGTTCGTGTTGCGGGTGAGTCGCGAGGTCACGGCAGAGGAATTGGCATCGCTGCCGGGCGTGGCCCATGTGATGACCACAACAGCGGAGGATGGGCCGACCCTGGAGGTGCGCTTGCCTGCGGACCTGGAATTACGGTCCCAGTCGCTGTACGCACTACTACGTTACCTGGAAAGCCAGGGGATACTCTTGAGTTCCATCAACGAGCGGCAGCAGAATCTTGAAAGCATTTTTCTGGAATTAACAAGCAGTAGCATTTAGGTATATATTATGATTGGTTTTTTACATCTGATTAAAGCAGAGTGGTTGCGCTCCTTCATTGTCATGCGTCGCTATTGGTT
>CALAXS010000418.1 GCA_937895305.1 uncultured bacterium | reverse complement strand
GAAATGTTACGGTGTTTTCATGTTTTCATGAAATGTTATGGGCCTTTGTTTATAGAATGAAACGTTGCGAGCACGAGATTGCCGCGTTACTCACTACGTTCGTGCCTCGCAATGACGTGAAATTTATTAACGTCGCTAAAGCCCCCGTCATTGCGAGCCGAGAGGAACGAGGCGTGGCAATCTCTTGGTCCCATTGACTAAAACTGGGGAGGCATGAGTGAATCAGGGAACGATCTGGCAAAGACTGCGTATAAAGAGCAATAATAGGGGTAGCAGCCCTCGCAACAGGTCGCACCTGTCTGCGTTATGTCGCACGGGTTTGCATTAGAAACAGAAGTAATTCCGCAGCAAAAGTATTCGTTGTGGGACAAGCCATAGAAAGTCCATTTATCCGTGAGTACACCTTACACTATCGCTGTCCTTATGGGCGGTCAGAGCACAGAGCATGAAGTTTCGTTGAAGTCGGGCGCGGGCGTGGTGGCTGCGTTGGTGGGGGCGGAGCATATTGTAACGCCTATCGTGATTGGTCTGGATGGACGATGGCAGGTGGGTGACGGCGAAGCGGTGGGTGCTGCTGAGGGGATTGCTACGCTTGTGGGGCTGGGGGTGGATTGTGTTTTTATTGCGTTGCATGGGACGTATGGAGAGGATGGACGCATTCAGGGGATGCTGGATATATTGAATATTCCGTATACGGGTTCGGGGTGTGCGGCGAGTGCGTTGGCTATGGATAAGGTGCGGTGTAAGGCGGTGGTGCAGGCGCAGGGGATTCGTGTGGCGGGGCATGTGGCGTTGGACCGGGCGACGTGGGACGCGGATAGGGCGCAGGTGCTGGAGGTGATTACGCAGGACATCGGGTTGCCGTGTGTGGTCAAGGCGTGTCGTGGCGGGTCGAGTGTTGGGGTGCGTATAGTAGCGATGCCGGATGATCTGGATGAGGCGTTGAATGCGGTCTTTGAGGTGGATAGTTATCTGATGGTGGAGCAGTTTGTGAAGGGTACGGAGGTGACGTGCGGGGTCTTGGATGCGGAGGCGAGCAGGATGATACGTCCGTTGCCGGTGACGGAGATTGTGCCGAAGGATGCGGTGTTTTTTGATTATGCGGCGAAGTATACGCCGGGTGCGACGGAGGAGATTACGCCTGCGCGGATTAGTCCGGAAATGACGCAGAGGGTACAGGAGGCGGCGGTATATGTGCATGACATGGTGGGGTGTAAGGGATGGAGCCGGAGCGACTTTATTCTGGATGAGCAGGGGCCGGTGTGGATTGAGGTGAATACGGTGCCGGGGCTGACGGAAACGTCGCTTTATCCCCAGGCGTGTAAGGCGGTGGGTATCAGTTATAGTGCCATGTGTGTCCTTTTTGTGGAGGCGGCCATACGCAACGCCCAGCTGGAAGCATCGGCTGAAGGAACGAACTAGATTTTTTATTAACCTGTCAGGTGAGGATGGATTGAATTCATGAGTGGTATTGAGTTTACGAAAATGCATGGGCTGGGCAATGATTATCATTTTATTGATTGCAGCCGATTTACGATAGACGACCCGGCGGCGCTGTCGCGTCAGATGAGTCATCGTCATCTGGGCGTGGGGAGTGACGGGATTATTCTTATCATGCCAGGGGAAGCGCATGATTTTAAGATGCGTATCTTTAATGCGGATGGGAGCGAGGCGGAGACGTGTGGCAATGGTATCCGTTGTTTTGCGAAGTATGTCTATGAACGGGGTATGACTGCGAAGACGGAATTTGTGATAGAGACGGGTGGTGGACCGAACGGGGTGGTGTTGAATGTGGTGGAGGGTGTGGTGGAAACGGTGCGGTCGAACATGGGTCAGCCGAAGTTTGAGCGCGGGAAGATTCCTATGGTGGGTGCGCCGGGTGAGGTGAAGGAGGAGGCGCTGGAGGTGGACGGCGAGACCTATGAGGTGACTTGTGCGAATATCGGCAATCCCCATGCTGTGGTATTTGTAGACGGGGCGAGTGACGAGGAGCTGGTAAATCTGGTGTTGACGGTGGGGCCTAAAATCGAGCAGCATCCGTCCTTTCCGGAGCGGACGAATGTGGAGTTCGTGAATGTTTTAGACCGGGACAATATTGTCATGCGTATCTGGGAACGGGGTAGCGGCATGACCATGGCGAGTGGCAGTGGTTCGTGTGGCGCGTCGTTGGCGTCTATGATTACGGACCGCGTGAACCGGAAGGTGAATGTACACCTGGTCTTTGGCACGTTGTGTATTGAGTGGGCGGAGGACGGGTGTGTTTATCAGGATGGCCCGGCGACGGATGTCTTCACGGGGGTGTGGCCCGAGTAGCATGAATAAGTAGTGGTGATCTGCATTATAATTTATTGGAAAGCGATTTGCGGGTCTGGGTGGTTGCGGATACCGCGGTGGAGTGCAGGGTGGTGTGCTTCGGGATTTTCCAGTATGGGGGCGGGGTTGTCGGAGAGGTGGTGACTGAAGAAGCCGTGAATGAGATCGGCGAGGAGCGGAAGGAGTTCATTGCCGTTTATAGTGCCGACCATGTCCGGGGTGATGACGAAGGGAAAGACGGATTGGAGCAAGGTGATGTCGGTGGCGAATCCTTCGTGGGCCAGTTGGTCGATCTGAAAGATGTAGGTCTTTTGGGCGTTTTCACGAATAGCAATGGGGCAATTCCGAATCATCCAGTTTTTCCACCATTCCTCTACCGATGTCCCAATTTGTTCCAGATAGTCGTAGGGTGGCCCAAAGGTATCGTAGACGAAAGCAAAGGGGCCCTGAACGCCGTTGTCGATAGCAGGTTGGTAGGTAGTGGTGCCGTCCATATTCAGGCCTGCGCGAATGCGCGGTTCCAGTGTCATGGCGGCAGCGGCGTTTTGTCCGCCAAAGGAGTGGCCGAAGGCGCCGATGCGGTTGAGGTCGAAATATCCTTTTAAGGGGCCATCAACTTTGTTTTGAATTTCAATTTCGTTGAGGGCGGTTATCATATCCTTGGCCCATTCCGTAGCAATACGTTGCTTGGTTGTGTTGCGCTCTTCTTCGGTGCCCTCAAAAAAAGCGCTATTGGCTTCGTATCTGGATTCGATGATGCGGCCGTCGGTATAGCGGATTCGTGAGGTGGTATAGGGGTGCCAAAGTGCGACGATAATGTGGCCACGCGAGGTGAGTTCTTCGAGGAGGCTGGTATAGAGGGAGGGTGATGCATCGAAGCCGGGAGAGAAAAGGAGTACGGGGTAGGGTGCATTTGCGGGTGCAGGTGATGCATGGTCGCGCCAGTTGGGTATGATGGGCTGGACGGCAATGGGGGGTAGTCCGGTGATGCCTTCGACGATGTCGGAGTGCAGGTAAATGCCGGGGGTGGTCGTTAGTGTATGGGTAGCGGGGTAGTACACATCGATACGAATTTCACGGTGGTCTGTGGTGTCATCGGTAAAGATCTCCGGGCGTATAGGGTCTTTGGCGTCCAGTGTGATTCGGCCAACTTCAAAGGTGCCTGTGGGTGTGGGGAGTTTAAACCCAAAGAGGGCGTAGTTGAGTTGTTTATGAAAGATGACCATGCCGAGGACAAGGAGGGCGAATATTGCCAGGAGCAGAAACTTCTGTACTCGTTTAAAGCGATATTGATTTGGCATCATAAAATTTATCCCGGTTTAGATTTTGCACAATTCACCCAATGTGGTTTGGATGCCACAGGACGAGGTAAGGTTTATGCTTGCCTGTGTGCCTCAGGGCTTTAACTCGAACTTGATGTAGTCAATGTCGCCGATGGAGCCTGAGGGGCCCTGGGTGTCGAGGGAGAGTTTGAGGGTGTGGGTACCAGCGGGGAGTTCCTTGGTGGTGTCGGTAATGGTCTGAAGTTTTTGCCAGCCTCCGGTGTCTGGAATTTGGATGGGGTCGGTGATGGGGTCGTCGTTAAGTTGGAGGTGGAAGGTACCGCCTTCTTTGTTGGAGGCGACGGGGATGGTGAGGTCGTAGGTGCCGGGTTGGGTGATGTTGATGGTATAGAGGAGCCATTCGCCTGTACGGGTCCAGCCGATGCCGTGGCCGTTGGATGCGTCGGGCCGTTTTTCAATGTCGACCTGGGTATCGGTGCGGTAGGGTTCGCCGAGGTTTTCCGCGTCGATGTCGTGGTAGGCGATTTCAGCGGGGCCGTCGTCGTAGTGTTCTGTTTCGAGGGTCCCGGGGATGGCGAGGGGTGTGCCGCCGTAGGGGGTGTGGGCTGCCTGGGGAATCTCGGTTGTTATTTTAGCTGGAGGGGGCGTTTTTTCGGCAGGGGGTTCTGTTTCTTGGGGTTGGGCGCAACCGAGGAGGATGAGGGGGAGTGTGAGGAGGAGGGCGATGTGTTTTTTCATGGGAGGTGTCCTTGGGGCTGGTTTGTAGGGTGGGGCTATTTCACCACAAAGGATTGAGGAAAGTCCAAGAGTTAAGAACATGGTTACGTTTTATCTTTTACGGCGTAGCCAATGCCACGATCTCGCTTGCATACAAGGTCCGGCTATAGACCCGGAAATCATCCATGGTCCCCTGCGCCAAACTTGTTGCCCAGCCACCCAAGGTAAAACCGGATGGACCGGAGAAGTCTCGGGTGTTTCCTGCATTGGTATCCGACTGCACCAAGGCCCCATTAAGCCACAGCTCAAAGGTGTCCCCATTACGTTGCAAGATGTAATGGTTCCAGTCATAACCCACACCAAAGACCGATAACATCAAGCGGTCTTCCGGGGACACGGACCGATAGATATTGAACTGGGTATAGATGCTTCCCGATTTGTTGTTATAGGCAAAGAAACGGCCATTATCCGATGGCTTGAAGAAGATATGCTTCCCCGTCTCTTCATTCCCCGCGCCCCGTGCCCACCAGAACGCAATGGCGAAGTCCTGATCCGCGCCCAAGGCCCCATCCACCGCAGTACCCAGATCAATCTGATCATCCACCCCGTCAAAGCTCAGTGCTGTACCAACCTGCCCCGGTACCGAATGGGCAGCCGTGCTCGCGTCCCCACCCGGATCAAGGAAAGTCTGGTGCTGCGCAGCCCCTGCACTATCCAGGACCACCGGAGTCGCTGCATTATCATCCATCGTCAGATGCAGCAACGGCCCCGCATCCCCTTCCAGCATGATCCCCCGCACAAAGATCCCATCCTTCGGGGCCGGGTTATTATCATACTGACAAAAACGAATCCGAAACGCACTCCCATACGATAGCCCCAGTCCCGATACAATCGCATCCAGATCCAGGTCATAGCCCGTAAACTTATCCGAACGCAGCCCCCGCAGATCCTGGATCTCATACCAGTCCACCCCATCCACACTCACCGCCACCCCGTCAAAGTTCTCATTATCGCCAAAGGGACTGGCAGACGGCGCATGGGGCTCATCCCCAAACTCCATGGCCTCAAACTGCAAACGCAGATTCAACGCTCCCACCAGATGAAAGGTCATGGTCACCGCATTCCGCGCATACTCAAAATCCGTCACCGGATCCGCCATCTGTATCGAAACCCCATCCGCCTGATTCGTTAAATCAATCCCAGGTCCGTCCTGGTCGATAGTCAGTGGTGGAATATTCATGGTTTAAGCCCCCAATAGTTGGTAAATACATAATTTATCGTTCCATGAGTATCGCTAGCAATTCGTTCTTTTCTAGTCCGTATTTTTCGATAAGCGCTTTTTCTGCTTTAGCAGTAAGTTGACCTGACAGCTCGGCATTTTTTTCTAGGTTGCCAACAATGGTACGCCCCTGAGCATCGCTCATTGGATACATTCTTTCGGCTTCTGCCTGGGCTTCTGCTGTTACTTGTGAACTTTCTGCACGGATAGTTTTTCTTTCGCCTAAAGTGAATCGTTCTGGCGGCTTGGGAATATCATACTTTACCCCGCTCGTAACTACGGGCTTTATTATCCCTTTTACTGCATTTTCAATTTCTGAGAAACCAACACCTACAGGCGCTTTGGGTATGTTGGGTGATGCTCCCATAGCGAGACCATTTGCTGCATAGACCTGCCCATCCTTGACCCAGTAAGCCCAATCCCGACTGCTGAGAACAGCGGTCCCACCGTTCAGGGGAGATGTCTTAAATGATCCCATAGCATTTCGCTGTTTTTCTACGGTCGCTTTGACTGCCGTAATCGGTGTTTCTGATGCAGTGACCGATTTGGCGCTATTGCCACCACTGCATGAAACTAGAATTATTCCATTTAAAAGTAATGCCAGTGCCATAATTACCACACTCTTTTTCATCTTGGAAACCCTTCTATTGTTCTGACTTGGCTTCAAACAGTCTCTTTCTTTACTTAACTCTAGCTTCCTGCGTCCATTCATAAAACTTTAACTTCGGTATGGGTGTATCCATCCAGGACTGATCCGGTTCGGGTTCCTGGATGACTTCTTCCACGGTCATCAGGCGGGGCATGGGTTTGGCACTGATGGTACCCCGTGCGGTGACCCAGCGGACTTGTCGTGCGGTCAGTATGGCTTCTACAATCTGATTGGTCATCTGGCAATCGCCGAGGACATAGTCCATGACCTTTTGATAGTTCCCTGCGCGCCATTGAATGGGAGCGTCAGCACCGTCCATCAGTTTTTCCTGTTCAATGCCCATGGCCTCCGCCACTTTCGCGAGGGCCACAGGAAACCCCGCCAGACTAAAGAACTGGAACATGGGATCGTAACTCTTCAGCGCGATACGCGCTGCGAGGGCCATATCTTCCGCCTGATGCCCAATCCACTTGAGGTCAAAGCCCAGGCCATTCCAGGCACAGATACTATAGTCCTGTTCTTGCATGGTATCCAGATACTCCAACAACGCATGGGCCTTTTCCTGCGTCAGGTTCAACGCAGGCTTCCCCGCCTCCTCCGAATACCACAACCGTTCCTCACCCCCCTGCACCGCCGTTGCTGCCACCGAAATATGAAACGGCGCATATTTCTCCATGTCCTCGTGTTTACCCAACTCAAAGACATCCGAAATCTCTATATCAAAACTCAATAATTTCATGCGGTTAATTCTCTCTGGATAAAAATCCGTTCCCACGGTCAGCATACCGTGGGAACGCGTCGAATTAAACTATTAGCTCTCCAAGCGTGAGGCGGTGTTGGAGGGTTGTCCATCCCCTGCTTTGTTGCTGGCGACGATGCGGTATTCCCATTCGGTGGTGCGGTCCTGACCCGTGAGCATGATTTCGGATTCGTAGGCAAGGGAGAGGAGTGTCCAGTCGCCCGCAGGCCGTTCGCGACGTTCCACCTTGTACGAGGCCACTGCGCCACCGTCGGACGGTTTTTTCCAATCCAGGAACACCCAGCCTTCCCCTTGACGGGGCACTTCCAGGCTGCGTGCCTGACCGGGGACTTCGAGTGCGGTGGGAGCGGCTATACCGCCCCAGCCGAGGAGGGACAATTGGGCGTCGTTGTAGTCGACGGTGTCCTCGGCGTAGCGCAACACGGCGCGCATGGCATCGGTGAGTTCTTCCAGCCCGGCATCCTTGGTGACGGTGGCCTGTTCCGCGGCGGCCCGTGCGGCCACGGCCTGATCCCCCAGGGTAATGAGGGAATCCAACACGGCCTGTAGGGCCACGGGCGTGACAGGTGGTGCCGGATAGACCGCTGCGTTGTCCGTAAGCCCTGTTACGATGTTCTGCGCCAGTACTTTAACCTCTGCTTCGTTTCTTGGAAACTGTGCCATAATCTTAACCCCTTACTCACATTGTATTTACAAAGGTTTTTCGTTGCTTCACTACGCCCCGAAGCCCCTTTACAGTGCCTCAATGCAGGCTTACATCACCTCAATGTAAACTGACATTGCCTTGGTGCAGGCTTACAACGCCTCAATGTAGACTGACATTGCCTCGTTGCAGACCTGCATCACCCCGATGTAGGCTTACATCGCCTCGTTGCAGACCTGCATCGCCCCAATGTGAACGTGCTTTGCCTCAATGCGGACCTGCATCACCGCGATGTAGACCCCCTTTGACCTGATGCAAGCGTGCATTGCCCCGATGTAAGCACCCTTAATCTCGAAAACCCCCTTCAACTTTCTCGATGGAATCACACTTCTCCTGAACCTCCGGCATCCCCGAATCCCCTTTTAAGAAACCCTAACATAGCACGATAGATACTAATGTGCAAGACCTTTATAGGCAAGAAAGGGCGATTGAAGCTCGAACCGGGAATGGGCATACCGTTGGGGAGATTCCTGCCTTCGCAGGGGTGACAAATTAATAGGTTTGCAGGGTATAGAAATTTTGTCAGCGAATTAGTGAATACCTACCGTACTGACCGGGTGGCTGTAGCACGGCGTGCCTTTTTTGTTTAAGGCGAGAGGGCTGTGACTTATTGAAGCAAATGTGGGGTTGTG
>CALAXS010000417.1 GCA_937895305.1 uncultured bacterium | reverse complement strand
TTGAGGGGGTTAGATCGTATAGTTTCAACCGCTACCGCGAGTATTATATAATTCGTATCCCTTGACCCCACGCTGTGGGTACCCTTGATTCCCGCGCGACCCTTTCGTTAATCGTGCTATGGCCTTGCTTATTTTTTTTATGGAGAATACCGTGAATCCCTTTGAATCCTTGATTGCGCCTATATTGGCAGCATTTCCTGAACTGGAAGCGTCGGACATCGTCTTTAATGCAGCACCCAAGCTGGAGCTTGGCGATGTAGCTATTCCCATGTTCCTGCCCGCGCGCAAGCTGAAGGCGGCCCCGCCCAAGCTGTCGGCGGAATTTAAGGAAAAGGTAGATTTCGGCGACCTGGTAACGGAGGTGAATCCCACAGGCCCCTACCTGAACCTGAAACTGAACCGCCCGGCCTTCAGTAAAGACATCGTTACCCGGATTCTCGCTGACGGTGATCGCTTCGGGTCAAATCACAGTGGCGCAGGTCTGCGGATGCTGATTGAGCACACGAGCATTAACCCCAACGCGAGTCCCCACGTAGGTCGTGCGCGGTGTGCCATGATTGGCGACAGCCTTACACGGCTCTTCCGCTTTGAGGATTATGAAGTGGATGTGCATTACTACGTCAATGATATGGGGCGGCAGATTGGACTGCTGGCCATGATTGCGGAGGAGATTGAAGATCTTACGTTTGACCAGATTCTGGATGCCTATGTAGAGGCCAATGAACGGGCGAAGGTGGATGAAGATTTTGCTGAAAAGGGCTATGCCCTCTTGTCGCGTATGGAAGAGGGTGACCCGGAAGTGCAGGCCATGTTCCGGAATATTACGGACCTGTGTCTGAAAGGGCAGTTGGCGGTACTGGCCCGTATCGGTGCGCAGTATGACACTTTTGACCGGGAATCAAAGTATGTGAAGGATGCGCGGCTGGATGCGCTGGTGGCGCAGTTGAAGGAGAAGGACGCGGTCTTTGTGGATGAGAAGGAGCGGCTGGTGGTGGACCTGTCGAAGCTGGGCCATGAATATGAGGAAGGGCGGTATTTCGTCCTCATGCGGGCCAATGGCAGCTCCATGTATGGCTATCGTGACCTGGCCTATTCCATGGACAAGAATGCCATGGGTGCCGATGTGAACCTCATGGTGCTGGGCGAGGACCATAAACTTTACGCGCAGCAATTGAAGATGATGCTGGAGGCGACGGGCCATGATTCAGCGGAAGCGATTTATTATTCTTACATCCTCTTGAAGGATGGGAAGATGTCCACACGTCAGGGAACGGTGGTGCTCCTCGAAGATTTCCTGGATCAGGCGGCAGCATTGGCCCAGGAGAGGGTAGCGGAACAGTGCAAGGACATGACCCCGGAAGAGCAGCTGGACATCGCCAATCAGGTTGCCGTGGCGGCCATACGCTTTGCCATCCTTCGGGTGAGTCCCAACAAGAACGTGACCTTTGATATGGAAGCAGCCCTGTCGTTCCAGGGGGACACGGGGCCATACATCCAATACTCTTGTGCACGGATGCACTCTATCCTGCGCAAGTATGATGGTGAACTTCCTGCTGTGCCGGGCGACGCCTTTCCGGTTACGGAAGATGCGGAGTGGATACTGCTGAATAAGCTGGCGACATTCCCGGACATCATCAATAGCTGTGTGGAGCAACGGACCGTATCAGCCATTGCCATCTATGCGCTGGAAGTGGCGCGCGCCTTTACGACGTTCTACCATGATTGTCCAGTCCTCACCGCAGAGACCCCGGAACTTATCGAAGCACGCGCACTCGTTTGTAAAGCCACACGTCAGGTACTGGCCAATGCGCTGGACCTGCTTGGACTGGACGCCCCGGAACGCATGTGACGGGGGTGACAAAAAGTTGGTGTCATTGCTCCCACTGTTCAGCCATCAGGACCAAGCCAGATTGCCACGCCTCATTCACATTCGGCTCGCAATGACGGGTGAGCTAAAGTCGTTGCTTTTCCAGTTCAACCGGCTGGGTTCAAAGTAGTGAATCCCTCGTTCCAAAGCTCTGCTTTGGAATGCATAGGGAGGGGCTCTGCCCCGGATTTATACACCGTATAAACTATAGACTTCCATTGCAATGGCTTTCGAGGGAGGAGCCTCGGTATATACGTTCCCGCGCAGAGCATGGGAACGAGGTCCTTTTCGGGCGGGGAACAAATAGGTCCGTCTACTTACGCCATGTTGGGTATACAACACCCTTCTTTATCCGAGAAATTTATCCAACAGATTCCGCGTGATTTTTTGGACGCGTTCGTCGGGACCGTGGGGGCGACCGAAGTGGGAATAGGGGAGCATGTGGCCGGGGGGGGTGCTGAGACCTTGTGCCCACCAGATGGTAGCAGCGTTGAAGACCCAGTTTTCCTTGGGACCGGGATAGAGGGTGGCGGTCCAGTGTCCTTTTTCTTCACTTGCGTTGATGGCGATTCCTTCGGCGACGACTTCGAGGCCAGGGATGTCAGCAGGGTCACCGTGGAATTCCCAACCGATGAGGCCGGGAACGCTGTCACCTTTTTTCATGCCAGTCCCGTTGAAGATCCAGGAGTCGGGCTGGCTACAAATCCAGTCGCCAGAGCCGTTGTAGGGCGTGATGGTCCGTGCGCCGATGAGGGAACTCTCGTTGGGGCCTTCCAGGGGGAAGGGACCGAAATTTTTCTTGGCCTCGGCTTCGGTTACACCCCCAAAGCGGCCGGCGCGATTAAAGATACGGTGGGGTTGTCCGGTGCTGGAGGGTTGCAAGGGCGACACGAAGCAACAGGTGTTCCCAGAAAGGAAGGCGACGTTAACCCCTTCGTTGACGGCGTTCTGCACGTTGTTGAATTGTTCGAGGCTCCAGTATTCGTCGTGACCCACGGAGAGAAAGGCTTTACTGCGCATGAGTTCGCGGGGGTTGGCGTGGACATCGGTATTGGAGCAATAGGTCACGTCATAGCCTTCGCGCTCTAGCCAGTAGGCGAGGGGAAATTCCCAGAGGAGGAATTCGCCGGAACCCTGAGACAGGGGCGCGTCGAGGATCTGACAATATTTTCCATAGGGGCGGTCGTAGCTCACATGGGTCTCGGGCTTGAGTGCCCAGGGGGACTCACCATTGTCGTAGAGGGCGTAATTGTCGGGCCAGCGGTTGTAGGCTTGCCAGGTGTTGTCAGAGCATTGGAAGAGCACATCGGCTTCGCGGTCGTCGGTGACGATAAAGACGATGTAGGATTGGAAACGACCTTCCAGGAGGGTGAGCTTGCCGAGGTACACCCCGCTGACCCAGTCTTCGGGGATGGTGATGCTGTGGCTGATGTCCCAGGCGCATTCGATAAGTCGTTTGTCGCCTACGTCAGGATCGGTCTGGGTCGTGCCATTGAGGGGCCCGATAGAATCCATGTGGCGGGCACCGGTACCACCGTAGTAACCCATGCGATAGATGTCGAGTTGGAAGGGCACCGCAGGACGGGTACTGACCATAATGTCGAGTTGGTCGCCTGCTTTCACGCTGGCCTGAGAGACGTAGCCTTCTATCCAGGGACACCGATAGCGGGTGGCGGGGTCCACCTTGGTATAGGTGAGTTGCCAGTCGGTGGTGCCTTCTTTTTCGTTCTCTTTTTTGAGGGCATTGCTGCTCGACTTGGCCTGGGCATCGCTGGCGACCAGGGCGGTGCCCAGTCCGGTGAGGGCGGCCCCTTTGAGCAGGTCGCGACGACTGAGTTGGGTGTTGGTTTTTTTGTCCATGGGTGGACTCCTTAGCTCATGGCTTTGAGGGCATCGAAAACGGTTTGGATTCGCTTGGCATTGGCACCAAAATCACTGCGCCCGTCGCGGGACTTGGAGCGCATATCAACAAGAGTACCGCCTGAACCATTGGGGCGGATATGGATCACAAAGTCATCGCGCCAGCGAAAGGTGCGGGTGATGGTCACACCCTCGATGATGCCTTGCGCCTGGTCGAAGTGGGTGATTTCGGTGCGGGGCAGAATCTGGCTGAGGCTACCTTTGAGACGGAGAAAGATGGTTTCGGTTTCGAGAGTGTGTTCGAGTGTGGTGAGGTCGCTGTAGCTTTTTTCTATGTGGGGTATGAATTCGACGGGAAAGGCCATGTCGCGATTGGCATTGGCGGGGAGGGTTTGCGCGTGGGTAAATTGGGGGATGTCGGCCAGATTGGTTGAAACATCGTTGATAGCAGGAAATTCTAAACCGGCCATAAGGATAGCAGCGACGATGATGAGGGGCATGAGGCCCATGATGCCGATCATGCCAATGACGTATTGCTGCTTGAAGAGGACGATGACGGCGAAGACTGCGGCGATCATGCCTATGAGTCCAGCCAGGGCAAAGAGGCCCAGACCCGTGGTTGCGGGGATAATCTCGCGATTGGCGAGGGACACGCCGAGGACGAGGGAGAGGAATGAGGCGAAAACGAGGATGAGCGTAATTTTGTTGAGCATTAATTTTGCCTTTGTATAGGGGTTCTGGCGATTAAGCCTACAGCCGGGGAGGTACTGGATGCAAGGCCCTGCGGCGGGGTGTCATTGAGGTATGGTAAGTTATTCGGTTTCATGGTAGTATGATCCCCTGAGTATGGGCCGAACCTAGCCAGGAGTTGCGTAATGGATGATGAAAAACGCTATAAAAGGTATTCGGAAAAGGTGCCGATTTTTAAAGGGCTGAGTCCGGGGGATGTGGAATATATCCTGAAGCATGGCAAGGTCTTGAATTTTTTTGAAGGGAAAACCATATTCCATGAGGGGATGCTGGGGAGTAATCTCTTTATCGTGTTGCATGGTGAAGTGGGGATTTATCAGAAGAATGAACTGATTGCGAAGTGCAAAGTAGGGGATGCCTTTGGCGAGATGGCGGTGCTGAATCATGAACCCAGAAGCGCGACCGCGGCATCGCTGACAGAATCGCGGTGCTTCACCCTGGACGAGCGGCAGGTGAGCCAGCTACTGAAGAAGAGTGATGTGGGTGTCAAGATGCTGCTGAATATCATCCATGTACTGAGCCATCGGCTGGAAAGTGCCAATGCGCACATCCGTGAGCTGAAGCATAAATAGGAAAATGTCGAAGGAAGTAATGCGACCTTATCCCAGGTAGCGGTCGGTCTGGATGCCTTGCTCTTCCACGAGACGTTCGAGCTCTTTCATCTTTGCCTCCGGTACCCCTTCGGTGCGGTGGCCCATCTTGCGGGCGGGGGTGCCGCCCCAGATTTCGTAGGGGCCCACATCGCGGGTGACGATGCTGTGGTGAGCGACGACGGCACCGTCGCCGATGGTGACGCCGGGGCCGATGTAGCAGTTGGAGCCGATGAAGCATTGGCTACCGATGATGATGGGTTTGGAGATGCGCTTCATATCATGATGGGAATCGGTATTGCCTACGCTGTCGAAAACGGTGTCGCAGAGGACGGTGTATTCAGCGATGCCGGAGTAATCGCCAATTTCGATTCGGTCCCATGCCTCGAAGAGGCAGCCCCAGCTACACCCTGCGCGGTTCCCGAAGATTATCTTTCCGTTGCCGTGGGTACGAAAGGTAGAGTTGTTGCGCAGGCGACCCCGGTCGCCTTGCTCTAGATGACCGTCCACGGTGAGATTGGTGATGGGGTAACGACAGCTTTTGCCCAGGCGGGTAAATTTCCGCTTGTGTTTCCAGGTAAGCCAGGATCGGGTTATGCTGTTCATGGTGTTCTCCGCTATGAGCGCATAGTGTACTGAATCGGGCTACCTTTTCTAAAGATGGTTACGCTTTGCTACACTGGGCCTATGAAAAAATACGGTTTAAACGAAATACTGGATGTGGTTTTTGTGGGTGCGGGTCCGGCGTCGCTTGCGGCATTGCATGAGGCAAAGCGGCTGGGCATGCGTGCCATCGCCATTGACAAGGGTCCGGTCTGTGGTGCGTTGATGAAACATCCCATGTATATGCGGTGGTTCTCGACGACAGACAAGCTGGAACTGGCGGGCTTTCCGCTCTTGACGAATGAGAAAAATCCGACACGGGAAGAGTATTTACGCTATTGCCGTGCCTTTACCAGCTATTTTGGCCTGGAGGTGGTGACGTATCGAAGGGTAATGAATGTGATACCGCTGGATGGATTGTTTCGGGTGGAGGCCCAGGACCAGTTCGGGCGGGACTATGTCTGGCGGGCGAAGAATGTGGTGATGGCTACCGGGTTTTATGACAGTCCGCGACCTTTAGGGGTGCCGGGGGATGATTTACCCAAGGTGAGTCATCGCTATACGGAGGCTCATGCCTATGCGGACCATGATGTGATGATTGTGGGTGCCGGGTCGTCTGCAGCAGAGGTAGCGCTGGAGTTGTGGCGCGCCGGGGCACGGGTCACGGTGGTGATGCGGGGGGATAGTTTTCATACCAAGTACTGGATTGAGCCGGATATTGAGAATCGCATCAAGGAGGGTGCCATCGCTTGTTATCGTAATACGGAATTGGCCGAGCTGCGTTATGATGATGCGTTAATACAGACGGCTTCGGGGGAAGTGGTCACGGTTGACAATGATTTCGTGCTGGCCATGACGGGGTATGAGCCGGACACCACGCTGTTGGAAAACACCGGGGCGGTGGTGGATCCGAAAACGAAGAAGCCCGAACTTTCTGCACAGTATGAAACTACGGTGCCGGGTCTGTATGTGGCCGGAACTTTGTGCGCGGGCTGTGAGTCCAATGTGGTCTTTGTAGAGAATTCGCGGGAACATGGCCCGGTTATCATGGCGCATATTGCAGCAAGGCGGGTATGATTTCCTAAGGAGACTTACTGTTCAACAAAAAAATTGCTTGGTTATCTTTGACTCATAAAATCACGTCATTGCGTGACGGGTGAGGTTAAGGCCTTGTATTACACAAAGTGGTGATGGACCTTTACAGACAACCCTGTTCATAAGTTTTTCTATTAATATTGAGCAATAATGCAAAGGAGACGTGCATGTGTGACACCCTGGCGATTGTGAATGAAGACGGGGTGTTCTTTGCCAAAAATTCAGACCGGGATGTGAATGAGGGGCAGGTTCTTGAATGGCATAGTGCGCAAACGTTTCCTGATAATGCGCAGTGTGAGTGTACCTGGATCACTATACCGCAAGTTGCGCAGACCCACGCCATCCTCATCAGTCGACCCTTCTGGATGTGGGGCGCGGAAATAGGCACCAATGAGCACGGGGTGTGCATTGGCAATGAAGCAGTCTTTACGAATCAGCCCTATACCAAGAAGGGCCTGCTGGGTATGGACCTGCTGCGGCTGGGCCTGGAGCGCGGTGCGAGTGCAGCGGCGGCCTGCGCAGTGATAACCGGATTGCTGGAGGAACATGGTCAGGGCGGGGGGTGCGGCTATGAGCATCGTGGCTTCACGTACCACAACAGCTTTATCGTGGCCGATACCAGGGAAGCGTATGTGTTGGAAACGGCCGGGACGCATTGGGCGCTGGAAGCAATACAGGGCGCGCGTTCCATTTCTAATGGATTAACCATCCCCGATTTTGCTGCCAAGTATTCGGACCGCATCAAGACTACCGTGTCGGCCTGTCGGCAACGTCAACCGCGCACCCAGTCTTTGGCAGAAAAAGCACAATCAGCCGGGGATTGTTTTTCCATCCTCCGTGATTATGGCGCGGGGCAATCCGGACCTGTATATCACTGGTTGAATGGGGCCATGGCTGCGCCGTGTATGCATGGGGGCGGGCTGGTGGCGGGCAATCAGACCGCAGCATCGTGGGTATCGGAATTAAAGCCGGGGAATGTGCATCATTGGGTCACGGGCACAAGTACGCCGAGCGCGAGTTTGTTTAAACCTGTTTCGGTCCATGCACCTGTGGACCTGGGCGTCGCACCTGAAGGCGTGGTGAATGATTCGCTGTGGTGGTGTCATGAGCGCATGGCCCGAAAATTATTTCGTAATCCCGGAACGCATCTTGGGGAGATACAGCAGCAGTGCACCACACTGGAGACGCAGTGGCAGGATAAGCCACCCCATAGTGCGGAAGCATTTCGGATCCATGAGGAATTACTTCAAACCTGGGAGCGGGATTTGTTGCCTGCGCAGATACAGGACACCCGTCCGTGGTTTGTGAAACGGTTCTGGCATTCAAGGAACCGTGCAGCGGGATGCCTCTGACCCCGCTGGTATCCGGTACCAAAATCGTGTGAAAACACGTGGGTCAGTTTATTGACCGTCGTCCAGAATAATCAGGAAATCGTTGTAGCTGGGACCGTTGTTGGGCGTAATGGATACGACCGTCCAGCCGTCTTCGAGGTAGTCCTCAAGATCTTCTTTGCCTGTACCGTTGGATTGAATTATGAGTTGGTGTTGCATGGTGACCAGCTCCCCCAT
>CALAXS010000416.1 GCA_937895305.1 uncultured bacterium | reverse complement strand
GCAAGAATCTCGAACGCCGTGAATATGAGGGTGCACCTCCGGTACTCAGTACCTGGAAACCTGCAGGCGCGAGAAAAACAGGGGGTGGACGCCGTCCCCGGGGCATGCTCCGCCGCCGTTAGAATCCTGCCAAAAAATGGTAACCCATCCCAGGTTTGGTGGTATCTGGTCTGATAAACCATAGGGCACCTCAGTAAGAAGAAAAATCTATGTCTATCTCAGTTAAACCAGACCGCATTTTCTTTTGTCTTACCAGTGGCCGTTCAGGAACGACCTATCTCTCCAGTTTAATCCGGAACAACATTGCAGAAATTACCTGCAAGCACGAACCCCAGCCCGACGGCTTTGGTAAAGCGTTGCTGTGGCACCAACAAGGTGAACTGGCGAAAGTCGCCAATCGTTTTAAAAAGAAATGCTGGCGCATCAACAACTGCGGCACCCAGGCCTACATCGAAACCAACCACGCCTTCCTCAAAACCTTCTCTGACTTGGCCATTGAAGCATATCCGGATTTGAAGCTCTTTCATCTCATGCGTGACCCACTGAAAGTTGCCCGAAGCGAAGCCAACCGCGAACTGGACGCTGATCGGATACATTTCCCCATGCGCCGCCTGAAACTACCGAATGGCACCACATCATTCCGCTGGTCGTTTACCGGTCTTGAACCCATCTTTAAACAATGCCCGCTCGAAAATATGAGCTTATTCCAGTTTTACGTCCTCCAATGGATCGAAGTCGAAAACCGCGCCATGCATTTTCTCGACCGCCACGACAAGCACGGCGACTGTTTCAACATCCATACGCCCATAGATTTCAATGACCCTGACAAGGTCGAAGCCTTGCTCCGTTTTATGGATCTGCCCCGGAAAAAGCCCAATGCAGATGCACCCTCCAAAGGGGGCAACCAAAATCACAACTTAACCCCCACCGTCATTACCGATACAGACGAAGCTGAGTTTCAGGAGGTCATTGCCGCCACCCCCGGCTCCTACCTCGAAATATTTCATAAAGCACCCTATGATGCATTCCCCTGGGCCGACATTCTCCGTTGTGGGGGCAGCGCTGAAGCGGAATTCAGCGCATAGCGTGCTCACACTACGATTTATGGCACAATAGTCCCCACAGGAGGTTTGGTGTATGCGCAGTTTCGTTTGGACAAGTTGCCTGGTCATGGTCGTGTTGTTGCTTTCGGTGCCCGTGTCTGCACAATTCAAGGCCACCGAAGACGTGGCCCCTGCACCGAAAGAAGAAGCACCTCAGCCTGAAACGCCCAAGTACGGCGAAGAAGTCCCGCTGGAAGAACTCACCCTTGCACTCATGCTGGATGCCCTCGATCTCCGGGGTCGTATCAGCCAGCTCATGGTCGCCACCAGCCAGGGGCTCCAGGCGCCCAACATCGACGACATGGGCTATATGCGTGCATACCCGCCCGGCGGCATGGTTGTCCGCCAAATCCTCAAGCCCAGTTCCGCAGCCGTATATGTAGCCAAGCTCCGTGGCGTGGAAGAACTCAACCGTATCCCTCTCCTTGTAGGGGCCAATCTCTATCAACTGGCCCGGCGTGACCGGGACGCCGCCAGTGGCTTCGTGCAGCTCCCCTCACTCTTGTCCATGGCCGCAGCGCAGGACAAAGAGACCGGCGCAAGCATTGGGCGTATTCTTGCAGAGCACATGAAGACCATGGGCTTTGACATGCATCTGGGGCCATCCCTCGAACTGGCCCCCATCATCGACGGTACTACGGGTTCCATTTATACCTTCGGCAGTAATCCTGATTTCGTCGCAAAGTCCGGCACCCAGCTCATCGATATTTTCAATGACTACAATATCGCTGCTATCCCCTGGGGCTTTCCCGGCGGTGGACTGAATCGCGTGGCAGATGATCCGGCCGTGTTACTGACGCCCATGTCCCAGCTTATGCAGGAAGATCTTCTG
>CALAXS010000415.1 GCA_937895305.1 uncultured bacterium | reverse complement strand
GATATTCTGTATCGTTCGGGTGACGACATGACGGCGTATATGAAAGAGCGGTGTCGCCTGGATGTGTATTACCCCAAGGGGAAAAAAGAATTCGCCACAGTGGTCTGGTTTCATGGTGGTGGGTTGAGTGCCGGGAATCGTGAAGTGCCCGGTCAATTTAAGGAGAAGGGCTTTGCCGTGGTAGCGGTCAACTATCGTCTGCATCCCAAGGTGAAGTCCCCGGCCTATCTGGAGGATGCCGCAGTAGCCGTGGCATGGACCTTCAAGAATATCGAATCCTATGGCGGCTCTTCCAAAAATATTTTTGTCGCGGGTATGTCGGCCGGGGGCTACCTGACCAGTATGTTGGGCCTGGACAAGCGGTGGCTGGATGCGGAGGGTATCGATGCGAATGATATTGCCGGGTTGATTCCTTACAGCGGTCACTCGGTCACACATTTTACCGTGCGCAAGGAGCGGGGTATCGAGGGCACACAGCCTGTGGTGGACGATATGGCACCGTTGTATCATGTGCGCAAGGATGCGCCGCCGCTACTGCTGATTACCGGGGACCGGGAGCTGGAGATGCTGGGCCGCTATGAGGAGACGGCGTACCTGTGGCGGATGATGCAGATTGTAGGTCATCCGGATACAGAGCTGTATGAACTGGAGGGGTCCAATCATGGACAAATGATGGAACCCGCGCACCCGTTGCTCGTGCGATTTGTAGAGCGCATTTTGAAAGAGCGGAAATAAATTCCATGCCAAAAGGGGATTTTCTAGACCCTTTTTCGTTAGAATAGGGCATACACTATGTCGGGGGAATTAGGGATGTGGACTACATGGAAATGTCACGATGAAAGGGGATGAACATGCAATACAGACCATTGGGAGCATCAGGGATTGAAGCGTCGGTCGTAGGACTGGGAACGTGGGTAACAGGCGGTGGCCTGTGCTGGGATGGGGTGGATGACGGGGAGTCTATCCGTGCGATACAGACCGCGCTGGACGGCGGTGTTAGCTTGATTGATACCGCGCCCGCTTATGGCTGGGGCCATAGCGAAGAGGTGGTGGGTAAGGCGATTAAGGGTCGACGTGACGATGTGGTGATTGCTACGAAATGTGGTATCTGGTGGGAAGATGACCGGGGTACAGCATTCGCCAATTTTGATGGTAAGGATTCGAATATCTGTCTGCGTCCGGAAACGATTCGCATTGAAGTAGAAAACAGTCTGCGACGGCTGGATGTGGATTGCATCGATTTGCTGCAGGTGCATTGGCCTGCACCGGAACCGGAAGACACGCCCATTGATGTGACTATGGCGTGCCTTATGGACCTGAAGGCGACGGGGAAGATCCGTGCTATCGGTGCCTGTAATCTGTCTATTGCACAATTGGATGCGTATCGTGCCAACGGTGATCTGGACAGCGACCAGTTCCGCTACAGCATGCTCTATCGGGAACCCGAGGGCGACGTATTGCCTTATTGTGGCGAGCATAATCTGGCGACGTTGACGTATATGTCGCTGGAGCAGGGCATCCTGACCGGGAAGGTCGATATGGACCGGGTCTTCAAGGAAGATGAGTTCCGAAGCGATGTCGACTGGAATCCCTGGTACGCACTGGACAATCGCAAACGGGTGCTGGATATGCTGGCCTCGTGGTCAGACCTCACAGCGAAGTACGACTGTACTCTGGCGCAACTGGCCATTGCCTGGACGGCTGCGCAGGCGGGCGTGACCCATGTGTTGTGTGGTACCCGTACGGTAGAACAGGCAGAACAGAATGCCGCTGCGGGTGCTCTGATACTGGAGAATGGGGATTTGGCGCGGATTCGTGGGGATGTCATCGCATTGGGTGATCCGGCGTAGCATTTGGGTGTATAACAATATCCGCCCTATGCGAAGTCGTAACCTGCTGGTCGAGCGATTCTCTTGAGTATTTTGCAGTACGAAGGTGACACTATGAGGAGCACTCTGGATTAATGAACATGGCTTATACCTGCTCAATTCACCGATCCCATAGGTACCTCAAGCTTATGGCACACCTTTTCCTGACGGGCATTTTATTAGTTTGCCTACCGGGAGGGACATCCCCTGGTGATGTAGGCATGGTCGGCGATGGACAATTAGAATCCCACCTTGAAGTTGTTCGGAAAGAGGCCGATTTGCCTGCTTTAGGCGCCATGATCGTTCGCGGTGATACCATCGTTGAATGGGCGGTGACTGGTGGCCGGGTAAAAGGAAAACCGGATAAGGCCACGGTAAATGATTTGTGGCATATCGGCTCCAATACAAAGGCCATGACCGCGACCCTGACGGGTGTTTTGGTAGAGCGCGGTTTGTTGCAGTGGGATTCGACGCTACGTTCTTTGCTGCCTCAACTGGAAGGCCAGATAGAAGGTGCATACCTTGATGTGACGATAAAAGAATTACTAGGGCACACCGCTGGCGTTGTGTCCTCCTATCCCTGGCGTAGTGCGCCATCCGATTATGGAGAAGCGACGGTCGTACTTTTAAACGAAAAACCACAGAATCCAAGAGGGGAGTATGCCTATAGCAATGGGGGTTATGTTGTTGTTGCAGCGGTGTTGGAAAACGTGTCAGGCAAACCCTACCGGGAACTGATGGAGCAAGAAATCTTCGCGCCTCTGGGTATTACGACCGCTGGCTTTGGACCTCCCGGTACACCCGGCACCCCGGATCAGCCATGGGGTCATAACACCGGAATTTTAGGCTGGCGCTCCTATGACCCCGGTAGCCCGGCAGCGGACAATCCCCCTGTACTCGATCCTGCGGGTAGGGTACACATCAGTCTTGAAGAGTATGTGCTGTTTATCGCGGACCAGCTTGCCGGGGCACGCGGTGCAGATGGACTGCTCAAGGCGGCGACCTATGCTACGTTACATACCTCCATTTCAGATGCAAATTATGGGTTGGGCTGGGGTGTTATACAGTCAGCAGGTGGTGAAAAGTTACTCACCCATGATGGAAGCAATACCATGTGGTACACCTCGCTTATTCTAAAGCCCGAGAAAAACGAAGCGTTGGTCGTGGTTACAAACGGCGTGAAGCGTTCACAAAACAAAGGGGTTCAGAGTGCGATTGAACTCCTGGTCCGTCGCCTTACGGCACCTGTTGAAACAGAACACCCTTGATTTAGTGCGAAGCACTGTACAACGTGATGTAATTTTTTTACACGCCTAACGCGCTGTGACGTTGTCCGCTCCGGGTTAGTCTTTTGTAAGCGGTACATCCTCTTTTGTCCGGCCCAATTCTTTCCCTGCGACCAGCACAATCCCCGCTGCAATCACGAGAAACGGGATAGCCTGGGTGATCTGGTGGTGGGGTGTCAGCGCGATATTAATAGTGGCCGGGCCAGCCAGGCCAGGTGCATCGTTGATGAGACCATGCACCATAATCGCAGCGAGTACACTCCCGCCTGTACGATTCATGAAATACGCAGCGATGACGGAGGCAGCGATGGTTCCCAGTACAAAGGAGGGCAAGTACATAAACAAATATTGCGTTGGTCCCAGGCGGGTAATGACACCCGCAAATACGTCGCGCGGCACATGCCACAGTCCCCAGGCGATACCCATCATGAGGGCTGCATTCAGCGGTGTCATCCATTTGGATTGTAGCGACAACTGGCCGAAGCCCCGCCAACCCAATTCTTCCAATACCCCGCCCTGATCGAGAAAAGCAGCCACGAGTAAGGCCACAATGAGTGCAGGGCCAAAGATACCCTCTGGTTGTGTATAGACTTCCGGCCCATGCCAAACGGAGCGTAGCGCAAAGGTTGCCAATAGCCCCAGCGGGATTACAATGAAGAGTGTGCCATAGGCCCCCATAGCCTGCTTCAGGCTGGTGCCCGCGCGGTAGGGGCGTAGTGCTGAAAAGAGCTGCACAAGGCGCTGCCTACCACCCCACGCACACACGACAATCGCCGCCAAGCTGGGTGTGTACCGTCAGGGAAAATGGGACAGATTGGCTTGAATTGTTAAGAGACATAT
>CALAXS010000414.1 GCA_937895305.1 uncultured bacterium | reverse complement strand
TTTCTTAAAGTTAACGTTTCGGATAGAAGGTATTAAGATACCCTATGGTTTCATCACAGTTCAACTGTCCGGGTGCTGTGGGCACGCCGAGAAAGGTGTAGGTGAGACAAGAACCGAGTGCAGGAAAGAAGATCCTGGACACGGCCCCGGCGGGACCCATACCTATACTCACGACGGGCGCATCGTTCGCGTCCAGTGTGAACTGCGCTAGTGTATGCAAATCGGAGGGGGTATCGCAAAAAACTGCGACTTTTATGATGTCCGCCCCGGCATCACGACCCGCCTGCGCGGTGGCTTGTAAGTCCTCAAGGCTTGGTGTGGCTTTGAAATTGTGGAAAGAGGCGATGACCGTTTTTCCCGCAGTCTTTGCTGCCGCAATCACCGCATCGCGAATCTCTGTCGCGTTAATTTCAATATCAATGGCATCGACGTGGGGCAAGATAGCCTGGAACAGGGCCAGGCGCTCGGCCTCGTTCCCTTGCCATTCGCCCTCCTCAGTAGCATAACGAATTGTCGCGAGGACAGGCATACCCTGGAATGCCTGGAGTTTCTCGCAAACCACTTCGGTGGTGGTATCCGAAAATTTGTCTATTCGCACTTCCACGATATCCGCACCGGCCTGAAGTGCCTGTTGCAGCGCACGGATATCCACCGTATCATCCACTGCCACAACCACGCGGGGTGTACTCAGGTCGATGTTGGCGATAGTGACTTCGGGCATGGAACGATTCCTCTTTGGGCTATGCACTGGATTTTACGCGCTGGACCGACCCAAGGTCTAGTCTGATCATAGAATACATTATTCTCCTCGTTCCCAAGCTCTGCTTGGGAATGCATACACCGGGGCTCTGCCCCGGAAAACAAACGTATTTGACTGAGTTTGTGAGGCTTTCGTCCCAGCTTGAATGGGTATACATTAAGCGGAGATTCCCGCTTCCGCGGGAATG
Organism: uncultured bacterium; assembly: GCA_937895305.1. Taxonomy (GTDB): domain Bacteria; phylum Hydrogenedentota; class Hydrogenedentia; order Hydrogenedentales; family JAEUWI01; genus CALAXS01. The sequence goes on along the minus strand of CALAXS010000414.1, from coordinate 2,882 downwards.
ATCAGGAGTGGGAAGGACCGACCCAAGGTCTAGTCTGATCATAGAATACACTTTTCAGGTATTGCTCCGTTTATTTACCATCTGGACCAAGCCAGATTGCCGCGTTGCTCACTACGTTCGCGCCTCGCAATGACGGGCGGGTAATGGCTAAGCTGCGCACATCCCAATTCTTGCAAGAAATAAAGCGTATCGTTCTATTCTCTTTGGCCCTCGATGCTATTAAAAAATAACCTGAACTCCACCTACCCCGTCATTGCGAGGAGCAACGCGACGCGGCAATCTGGCTTGGTCCCGATGATTGTACAGTGGGAAGGACAGACCCAAGGTCTACTCCGCTTTTTTTGCTTTGTCTTTTTCGTTTTTGGCGAGGCGCTCGGCCCATTCCTTTTCGAGACGGGGACGTTTTTTCCAGCGACGATGAAACCATAGCCATTGCTCGGGGTGCTGGCGAATCAGTTTTTCCAGTTCGTCCTGAACTTTTTGTGTGTTGGACACCAGGTTCTCGAGGAGGTCGTCGCCGTGATCCAGTTCGAGGAGCGGGTAAAAGCGAAATTCATAGGTGCCGTCAGGCTGCCGGAAAAGGGAGAGCATGAGAATGGGGACCTGGGCGCGAAAGGAGAGCATGGCCGGGCCGATGGTGGACCAGCAGGGCTGACCAAAGAAGGTGGTAGGCACGCCATTGTCACGGGGCGACTGGTCTGCGGCGAGTCCGGACAGGGCACCATTCATTAGTTCAGCAATCAGATTGGCCCCTGCATTGTCCTTGGGTATAAGGACGGTATTGGGGCCGGAACGGGTATCGATGATGAGCTGATCGAGTGGCTTGAAATCGTTGGGTCTATAGATAGCGGCGACGCGGTAACCCAGATTATTCATGGTGGGAATCATCCATTCCCAACTACCCAGATGGGCGCCAATGATTAAGTGCCCCTTGCCTTCTTTCACGTTTTCCTGCCCCACCACTTTCACCACACCACTAATGTCCGACTCCGCCAGTTCCTTGATGCGTGAAAATTCCGTGGCCACGGTGCAGATGTTGTCCATGGCCCCGCGCAGGATGGCCTTTTTCTCGGCGTGGGTCAGCGTATCGCCGTAGGCCAGGTTGAGGTTGTCCATGCCCACTTTATGGAGGCGTGGGACGAGAGCCAGCAGAATACGGCCGAAGGCGCAGGTTATTTTACGTGCTACGCTGACGGGTACAAGCCGGGTCCATTTGACGTAGGCAATGGATATCCAGCCGGTAAGCGCGCGGGTGAATCTTTTTCTACCCGAGGCCATGATCAGGTTTCCAGTGTAACGGTCTGCCCGATACCGGGCGTGAATTTACGTGCACCGTTGGAGGCGTTCTTGGCCATCCACTCAATGGCATCGGGGTCCCCGTGAACATAGATAACGTTCTTGGGATTGATGCGCTTGATGAATTCCTTGAGCGCGGCACGGGAGGCGTGTGCGCTGAAATGGAATCGCTTGATATTCTCGAGGGCCACCTCGACAGGGTCATGGCTTAGCGCGAACTGAAGGGCTGCGTCTTTCTCGGCATGGAGCAGTTTGTAGCCCAGGGTCTCGTGGTCCAGGTAGCCTACGAAGAAAATACCGTGTTGTTTGTGCTTGACCATCTCTTCGGCAATGAGCGCGGAGGGTGTATTTTCCAGCATCATGCCAGAGGTGGCCACAATGATGCCCGGCTCGCTAAGCAGTGCACGCACAACCTTGGGATTCCAGATGTTGCCGATGCGCTCAAACCATTTTAATGGCCGCAGGTCGGCGTCGGGCAAGAGGCAGTCATAGTGGCGATCGTAAATTTCGTAGACCGCGCGTCCCAGGCCGGAGGCGTAGATAGGTACTTCGGGGATGCGACCTTCTTCCTGAAGACGGGCGAGAATATTCAGTATTTCCTGGGTGCGACCGAGGGCGAAGGTGGGCACCATAACCGTGCCACCGCCACGAAGTACGCTATCGATAGACTGTGCGAGGCGTTCGATTTCGTCATCGAAATCATAGACCATGGATTCTTCTGTGGCGCCGTGGGTCGATTCGACAATGAGTGTATCCACCACGGTGCCCTCGGGGAGGTCATCGTAGCCGCCCAGCAGCTCCTGGTCCTTTTCGCTGATATCGCCGGAATAATACACGGTGTGGTCGGGAAACTTGAGCAAAACGCTGCTGCTGCCCAGAACGTGACCTGCGTGAATAAATTCGCAGGTGGCCGGGATGTCCAGGGGCAAATTAAAAGGGGTGTTAAAGTTGTGGCCTTCGGTAGCCTTGAGGGCGTAGTCCACATCTTCGTGCTCGTAAAGGGGATAGTCGGTCACACCGCGTTCCTTGGCGATGATTTTCATGACCGATACGCTGTTGTGCAGCATACGGTCGATAATGCGCACGGTCGGTTTGGTGGCGTGGGTCTTGAGTCCGGGAAACTGGCGCACAAGATAGGGCAGCGAGCCGCAGTGATCCACATGGGCATGGGAGAGAATGGCCACATCGGGAGCACGGCGAAGCAGCCCGAATTCAGGCAACGCAGAACGCCCGTCTTTTTTGGGGTGCGTGCCCGAATCCAGGATAATTTGACGGCCGTTGTAGCTAAGTTGAAAACAACTGGCACCGACTTCACCACCACCGCCTAGGACCGTTAGTTCAATACTGGGTGATTCGCTCATAGAGGTCCGTATTCTAAGGGGGTACGTGTAGTGAAGTCAACGCATTCAAGGAAGCTCCTCAGTAATCCCCAGTTTCAGTCGAAGGAGCCAAGATTGCCACGCCTCGTTTGCTCTCGTGCTCGCAACGATTTACCCGTAAATAAAGGTTCCGAAACACTTCGTAAATTTCGGAACTAGTGGTGTGATTTGTATTTAAGGGAATTTATTTATTCCTCCCAATGTTCT
>CALAXS010000413.1 GCA_937895305.1 uncultured bacterium | reverse complement strand
TCATAGGGGGAGTGGGGATCCCAAAAATGGAGCCAGGTTAAAAAAGGTTTGTCACCAGATGCGTAGTTTTTAACTTTCAACATATTTTCAAATGCGTTGACTGTATGCTCAGCGCTATGGGAAAGTAGCGATGTGGGGTGAAGCACCGTATTAAAGGAACAGCCAAAGAGATGGGTGTTAAGAAAACGCGCACTGGTAATGGCCCGGGTGTCATAGCCCTTCTCCTGAAAGTAAGAACCGATGGTCGGGATACGTGCGTCCAGAAGACTTCGCGCACCGTTAAACAGCACTCCGGTATTATAAGGATGGAGCCCGGTAAAGAGACTTAAGTGCGCAGGTATGGTGATGTGTGATGTGGAGTAGGCCTCCTCAAAGAGGAGGGCTTCCTTCGCGAATTGATCGATGACCGGACTCGTAGGTTTTGAATAGCCATAACACCCCAAATGATCACGGCGCGTGGTATCCATTGTAATAAACAGATAGTTTAATCCTTGCACGGGCGGGGTGCTGCACCCAAGAGGCAAGACCCCTGCGCCCAATAGTCCGGCAAGTCCTGATTTTATAAAGTCACGTCGTGTATTCATAAGGCCCTTGTTTATTATTGAGTGTCCAATGCAGAAAGTAATTGTGCAATTGTGCTTCGTGTATTCTGTATTGCAGACCATCGTTGGTCTGCAAGCTTACGGACACCGGGGAGTCCCGTTTTTCCCGGTGTTGTTCCATCGTCGTCCAGACCACAGAATGCGCCGATACGCGAGGCTTCAGTGCCCAGCAGCGTCTCAGCCTGTTTTGTCGTTTCATCATTACGCCCAGTGGCCTTCGCTGCGGCGAGGGCTTCGCGGAGTACGACGAGCATGTCGAAGTCTTCAATGCCATCGCGCACCGCTTCCCAGCGTTTGCTGGCCACCACTTCATGAGCGCCCTGGTAGGTCATGAGGTAGTCGTTGGTACTGACGGGTTTGTACCAGGGGTCGGCCCCGGAGGTGGAGTAAGACCAGAAGCCAATTCCGGTCAGACCATGATGCCAGGCGAGCCAGCTCTGGCCCCGGTAATAGCCCAGAGGTGACTGGTGCTTGGCATTGCCTTCGCATTCGTAGTTCCAGAGGGTGACTCCGGAGTTTTTGATGATCTCGAATTTTTCCGCACCGGAATGGAGCAGCAAGCCCACACGATTGGGACACCAGATGTCCACATAGGGGAGCATTTCCGTGATTTCTTCTACAGTGATGCGCGCCACGGGGTCGGTGTACATGAGTACCTTCGGATCGGCAGCACGGGTGAGCTTGGCATAGCGCAGATAGAGGTCCACCAGACCATCACGCAGCCCAGGCTCGTCTACGGGGTACATGGCAAAGCCATCATAGTCCACGCCCATGTCTTTCAAATGGGCAACCCAGGCCTGCATCCACTGGGTATAGGCTTTAGCATAAATTTCGCTGTCCCGGTCTCCGGGACCAGTGATACCCCCGGTGCTATGAAACAGGATGAAGCCACGCTGCGCATATTTTTCCATAAAAATATCGTGATCCGTGTAATCAATTTCACCCACCAGATCGCCCTTGTCATCAAACTTCGCTTGGGGTACAAAACTGGTTACAAAGACATTGTTCTTGTGTGCTGCCCGGTCGATTAAGGTTTGATCTTCGTAGGCTTTGTAACGAGAGCTGGTGATGTAGCCCCAGTTACAATGTCGAAGGGCTTGCACCTCTGGTAGTGCTGCCGGATAGACCGTAACCGTAAAGGGTGCGGTGAATTCGCGGGAATCGACTTCCAACGTGCGTACACGCACGGTGGTGGTCCAGGTACCGGGCTGGAGGCCGTCCGTATTGATGGTAAACCAGATTTGTCGCCCATCGTCCCGGGGGAGAGTGATGACCTGCGCCGTATTCATGACGGGTATAGCGTCAGCGCTGTAGTCCAGGGTCTGTGTCGGCACATCAAGCACCTCATGCAACGTGAGTATTTCACGGGCAGGTACCGCAGCGCTATCTTTAAAATCTGCAATCAGAAAGTCATCGACTTCGATTCGGGCAGTCAAGGTTTCCGTACCAAAGTTAAAGGCATTGAGCGCTGCAGACTCCACTTCACCAGCAAAGGCGGTGACCTCAACCTTAGCCTCCTGTAGACGGCCCTCATCAATTTCATCCATGGCCCCAAAGGGTGCCCAGGGAGTGGCAGCACTGAGACGAATAGGCCATAAACCCTGCTCATAATGGGCCAATGCAGTGCTGGCCAGGGTGTGGAGTCGGGTGAAGGTATCGATGTCTGTGCGCAGGGCATCGCGAAGACCACGACGGGTGACATCATCCAGCGTGCCCGCAACCGCAGCCTGTTCCACAAAACCTGGTAAACGTTTCACACCTGCCGCCAATTCTCCGAGAAGTGCATAGGCTTCGGGCAACGCCTGAGCGGTATCCTGCGTAGCAAGGAGGACAGCTTTTAAATCAGCCAGTTCCTTTTGGAAGGGAACGACATAAGCACTATCACTCCGTTGTGCTACGAGATTTTCCCCGTCAAATACAGAGCAGCTAACGTTGACTTGTACAGGCGCATCACCACCCAAGCTGTATTTGGCCTGGGCAGTGGCCGGGTCGCTGGCATTGGTATAGGTGAAGGTGCGGGGCTTTTTACCCTCGATATCAATTTGGGTTTCGATGGTCAGTGCATGCTCTTCCGGGTTTTCAATCGCGATATCAACAATGTTGGAACCGATATAGTAGTCACCGAAATCGACGCTGCTGATCTTGACAGGTGACCGTACGGTGCCCGTTTCAAAGGCACCAGTACGATGGGTGCCAAAGCGGAATTCAGGCCATACTATTTTACTGTTTGCTTTGGCCGTGGCCCATTGATAAGCAATGAGTGAACCGCTGTTGGGGGCATATATCAGACTGGGCGTGCCATCTCCCTGTAAGTCTGCGAGTAGGGGAGAGGCATTGGTCGTGCCGGGCATGGTGTGGCTTTCCTTGAGCTCGCCTGTACCGCTAAAGAGGTAGAGTTCGCCACTGTAGCCTGCCACGATAAGCTCTAGTTCATCATCGCCATCCAGGTCGCCAATGGCGGGTGAACGACGTACCCGCTCTACGAGGTCCGCGGTCCACAAGGTCGTCCCCGTAGGGCTGATGGCTGCCAGATACCCCGCAAGGTCAATGGCGTAGACTTCAATTTCGCCGTTCTCATCCACATCACCTGCACAGAGACTACTGTCAATGACTTTTTTCATGGGATGGGTCCAGAGCAGGGTACCCTTACTATCCACTGCTATCACCGCATTTTCCTGCGCTGTGATGACTTTATTTTTTCCATCGCCATCCAGATCCACGATGATGGGGCTTGCGCCTTTGGCGGGTGTCTCGATTTTCCATTGTAGCTTTCCCTTGGTATCCAGACAGCTAAGAGGGATCTTGCTCCCCGAGATGAGAATGGACGGGGCAGTGTCGTCCCCCAGAATACCAATGGCCGGGCAAAAAGTCATGCCGTGGGCACCATCGAATTGCCATACCAGTTCGCCTTCATTTGAGATGCAGACCACATGGCCTGCTATGTCCCCGGCAATGACCTCCAGCGTGCCATCGTCATTCAGGTCATAGCACACAATGGACGAGGTGCCCCATTCGATAGAGCCGGGTAAATCGTAACGCCAGATCTCATCGCCCGTCTTCCCGTCCATGCAATAGAGGCTACCCGTCTGGTTCAGGACCAATACTTCCAGCTCAGGGCCTTCCACCAGATCCGCCACCGTAGGCGACAGGCTAATGGGGATCTGTACACCGCGCATCCATATCTTGCTACCCTGACCGTCCAGCACAATGACA
>CALAXS010000412.1 GCA_937895305.1 uncultured bacterium | reverse complement strand
AACCCCATTTTTTGTGGCGACCCAGACATCACCCGCAGCATCTACTACAACATTGTGTACATCATCATCGGGCAACCAGCGTTTACCTTGACGGTAGGCCCATTGGTCATCCTTAAACCGAATGATGCCTTTGTGGGTACTGAACCAGACTGATCCATCCTCAGCGCAATGTACACTGGTGAAATCGTTGTAAGGCAACCCGTCTTGCCCGGTATAGGTTTTAACTTGATCACCGTCAGCACAGACTATACCCGCCAGGGTTGCTACCCAGATGCGTCCTTCATTGTCTTCATCCACACCACGCACATCCGATGTCGCCCAGCTACGGCCCATACCGTCATCAAATTTCAGTTTTTTTCGTTCTCCATCCGGTGTGACTTCAAACAGCCCGTTTTGCGTTGCAACCAGTGTAATGCCATTGGCACGTGTAAAAACCTGACGAGTTCTTATTTTTCGCTGACTTTGGTTCAACTGATCTATAAAACGGGAGTGATATTTTTTAATACTGGCTTTTTCCCAGTTCTTTCCATCAAAGATGTATTGACCTTCGGCGGTCTCAGCGACGACCTGGCCCTGGGGATCCAGTGACACGCGTTGTACTTCTTGCGCACCCAAGCCGTCGTCCGTGCCATAGCTGTGGGCGATCTCCTGTTTATACACCCCCGGCTTGGCCGGGATATTATCCGCGAAACTTTCTGCACTTGCCAGGATTACAGTGCAACAGAACACAGCGACTATACTTCGAAACATCTTTATTCTCCCAAGTCAGTTTTGATAGAAAATGGAAAGACGGGTTAGTTCCCGTCCCTGTTTAAAATTACAATACCACAGGCACCCAGCACCTTTGCCTCCAGATCACGAACAACACTACCGTAAACCGTTACCACAATGGGCTGCGTATTCTTGCCTACATGCTGGACCTCCATACCTGTACAAAGCTCACCATCCAATAATGCAGCAAGGTTATCCAGATGGTGCTGGCTATTCTCTTCTGTGCACAGCAACGTAAGGGGACGTCCCAGAACTTCATCCGGGCTGTAGCCATAGACCTTTTGAAATGCAGCATTCACATAGGTGATACACCCGATACTATCGCAACACCATATCACTTCATCCATAGACTGAACAAAGTGCCCCACATCCTTCAAGGGTGGCGCGAATACTGCAGCGGGTATGGGTTCAGCTTTGTAGTTATGTGTATTGTGAAGTGCGACCGCTACGATACCTTCCGGTTCACCAGTCTCATCTTCCAGCGGATTCAGCATGAGCAGTAAAGGGATTTCCCGGCGTGTACTGGTCTTATGTACCGTTTCATGAAACAGAGGTTCTTCCAGTCTGGCCAGCTTATGGACCAGTGCGCGATCCTGCTCCAGGTGTTCTGGCACAGAGTGTTCCCAGAACAAAGTCCCGGAAAGCTTCGTTGCATCCTGCTCATAGCACTGTTCCATACTCGGGTTAACGTATAGAATCCGTCCATTCAGATCCATGGACCAGACCATAGCCGCGGTCGATTCAAAGAGATTCTGATACTGCATCTGATCTGCCAGGGGGGAAGCTATGCTACGGCTAATTTCAAACTCCTGCTCAGGAACCTGGGCCTCATGTTCTGGAGCAGGGAGTTCACCCAAATGCTCCTGCAAGAGACAAGCCACGGCATAGACCCCAAGCACCTCCTCCCGCGCCCAGGACCGTGACTCGGTCACTTCTTCCAGGCATAGCCAAC
>CALAXS010000411.1 GCA_937895305.1 uncultured bacterium | reverse complement strand
CGCATGGTGCCCATGCATTACGCGACCCACGTGGTGAGTCCTTGTCTTGGGCTGGTGGATGGCCTGGCAGAATATGTGAGTTGTTTCGGTTCGGGAACGGTGCGTGACGATATTGCGGAAAAATCGGGAAACAAATTTGCGGTGGAGACCTGCCACATAAAAATCAAGGACACGGATTTAACGGCCCATGTCTGGCGTGCGCTCTATGATGTGGCCCGTCAGTATCGCGAGAACATTGACGTTTATGGCACGAAGAAGAGCTTCGAATGGACCCTCATCGAAAATGAGTCCCATGTTCTCCACACGGCCAAGAAACCAGAATCGGAAATTGCGGAGAAGATCGAAGTGCCCGATTACGCGCACCTCTTGCCGGAACCGATTCAGAAATTCACCATGCCGCAGGAAATTCATGATACAGAGCATCTGTCCTTTGTCCAGGGCGGTGGTCATGGGGGGTCACATCCCCACCTGGTCCATGAATTTATTAGTGCCCTGGTGGAAAATCGGGATCCCTGGCCCAATGCAGTGACCAGTGCGAACTGGACCTGTGTGGGGATATGCGCTCATGAATCGGCATTGAAGGGTGGTGCGGTTGTACCCCTGCCTGAATTTACACTGCCAGGTTCGTAAATAAATTCCAAGACAATAACCGAAAGGCTACACCATGTTTAAGTGTCTCCTCTCCCCCACACCTATTGTTTGTATGGTTCTTTTCCTTTGCATGATTTCGCCCGGTACCTATGCGGATCCATACAAAGTCACCTGGGACAGTCCCAGCGCGGACTCGTCCGGGTCCATGCCCTTGGGCAATGGCGAGATTGGAATCAATGCCTGGGTTGAAGGGGATGGCGACCTTATCTTTTACATCAGCAAGACGGACGCCTGGAGTGGCAACGGGCGTCTGCTGAAGGTCGGGCGCGTGCGGGTTTCCCTAGACCCCAATCCATTTGCAGTGGGCCAGCCCTTTGAGCAAACCCTGGATGTGCGGACAGGAATGCTCCACATTGATGCCGGCAAAAAGGAGCGTAAAGGTGCAATGCGCGTGTGGGTGGATGCGAACGCTCCTATAATTCAGGTCGAGGTAAATGCTGAGCAGCCTGTTTCCATGAAAGTCTCTGTGGACCCATGGCGTACAGCACCGCGTGAACTGGTGGAAAAGGAACGCTTTAGTGCCTATGGCCTTATGGAATCGCCAGACCCGGTAGTGGTTGCAGCGGACACGGTGCTGGATGACCAGAAAGATCGAATCGTCTGGTTTCATCGTAATGAAAAATCTATCTGGGCGGACACACTGCGTTTGCAACATTTGGAGCACTGGACAGACCAGGCGAATGACCCCTTGATGCATCGGACTTTTGGTGGATTGATAACGGGTGATGGCCTGGTGACGAAGGACAGCCATACTTTACAGTCTGCCACACCTGCAAAGAGCCAGCGTGCAACGGTGTATGTTCTCACCGCCTATTCTGCGGATGAAGCTGCCTGGCTGCATGAAGTGATTGCATTGGCGGCAGCGGACAGCGGGAATATTGAAAGTCAACGTAAAGCCCATGAAGCCTGGTGGGCAGCCTTCTGGGACCGTAGCTGGGTTCGCCTTGGAGCGGCGAAGGGTACATCCAAAAAGGTGAGTGATGAAGTTGAAGAAATTGAACGGGGCTATGTGTTACAACGGTTCATCAGTGCCTGCGCCGGGCGCGGCAACTTCCCCATCAAGTTTAATGGTACCTTGTTCACCGTAGACTCGCGTGAGGAGGAGGAGCACTTTGATGCGGATTATCGGCGTTGGGGTGGGCCCTATTGGTTTCAGAACACGCGCCTGGTCTATTGGCCCATGCTGGCCTCGGGCGACACGGAAATGATGCATCCCCTGTTTACCATGTTCTCGGATGCACTGCCTTTCGCACTGAATCGTACCCAATCCTATTTCAATCACGAGGGCGTATTTTTCCCGGAGACCATGTATTTCTGGGGGGCCTATGCCATGGATAATTATGGCTGGGAACGCCAGGATGATATGGAGGATGGCATTACCGTCAATCGCTACATTCGCTATGACTATGACGGTGGGCTTGAACTGCTCACGCTTATGCTCGACTACTATGCCTATACCCAGGACGAAGCATTTCTAACGGATACATTGCTGCCCATGGGGGAAGCCATACCCAATTTCTTTTATGCCCACTATCCTCCCCGTGATAATGGCAAGATGTACTTTCACCCGTCTCAGGCATTGGAGACCTGGCAAAAAGCCATTGACCCCCTCCCCCCCATTGCGGGTTTGAAACGGGTGCTCCATGACTTGCTGGCAATACCGGAGGCAAAGACTACCAATGAGCAGCGTGTAACCTGGCGTAAGATTCAGGTAGCCTTACCCGACTTGCCCAAAGGTGAAGTCAAAGGTGAGGCTGTGCTATTACCTGCTGCTGAAATTTTAGAGGAAGCACGCAACTCCGAGACCCCGGAGCTATACGCTATATTCCCCTATCGACTCTTTGGCGTGGGCAAACCCGATCTGGACATGGCCATCGAGACCTTCAAGCAGCGCAAGGTTAAGGGGAATAATGGCTGGCGTCAGGACGACATGCAGGCAGCGGTGCTAGGGCTGACCAAAGAGGCACGGAAACGACTGAGTAGCCGCATGGGTATGAAGCATTCGGGCAGTCGCTTCCCGGCATTCTGGGGGCCAAATTTCGACTGGATCCCGGACCAGGACCACGGCGGGAACGCGCTCATGACATTGCAGTGCATGTTACTTCAGGCTGAGGGACGCACAATGCAACTGCTACCCACCTGGCCCAAAGACTGGAATGTGGGCTTCAAGCTTCATGGGCCTTACAAGACCATCGTTGAAGGTGAATATAAGGATGGGGAACTTGTGAATCTTAAAGTCACTCCTGAATCTCGTAGGGCTGATCTAGTGATTCATACGCCGGAATGAATGCGTTTACAGGAACGCAG
>CALAXS010000410.1 GCA_937895305.1 uncultured bacterium | reverse complement strand
CGAGCAAGAATTGCTATGAATAATGATCCATCTGCGTAAATCACACCACTAGCAATTCTGAAATCTTTTCCATAAAGGACTATTGCTGCTTACCCGCCAGTGGAAACCACGCGATTGTTTACATAGTCCCACCCGGAGAGGGATAATGGTTGATGTGCCTGAAACTGTACGATAAAACCCATATTCCGAAATCAATACCAGGGGGTTTCATGAAAACCGTGAAAACTACATCGAAATCTTTATTCACCATCCTCACCATAACACTGATCGGCACACTCCTTGCCCTGCTTCCAGCCAGCTGGGCAGCTGCACCAGATACACTGGTATTGACCTACGACAAACCCGCCACCGACTGGATGACCCAGGCCCTGCCCATCGGCAACGGCTACATGGGTGCCATGTTCTTTGGCGGTGTGGACGAAGAGCATATCCAGTTCAGTGAAGGTACCCTATGGTCCGGTGGCCCCGGTTCAGACCCCGACTATAACTTTGGCAATCGTGAAGGCAGTGCTGTACATCTCGACAGTGTTCGCGAACTTATAGCAGAGGGTGACCTCGACCGCGCCCACAGAACAGCCAACCGCCGTTTGACCGGGGTGATACACAAAAACGAAAACATCAAAACCGACTTCGGCGACTACGGCGCCCAACAGACCATGGGCGACCTCTTCGTTACCGTAAAACACGAGGACGCTACCACTAACTATAATCGCAGCCTGGATCTGAATCTTGCCCAAGGAACCGTGACCTATGATGAAGGCGAGGCCCACCACACCCGCACCTATTTCGCATCCTACCCCGACCAGATTCAAGTCTACCGCTTTACCAATACGAAGGCCAACGGCACGACCTATACCCTCCGCATCGAAACGCCCCACATGGTGGATGCACACAAGGCAGAAGGAAACGTAATCACCCTCCAGGGCCACGTGGCCGACAATAAACTCGAATTCGAAACCCGCGTCCTCATTCATACCGATGGCAAAATCACCACGGGCGAAAATGGACACGTTACCATCGAAAACGCAAAAGAACTTAGCCTCTACCATATCGCCGACACCGCCTATGAGCATGTATATCCCCACTACCGTGGCGTGGACTACAAGGCCAATAACGATGCCGTCGCAGCCGCCCTGGCCCAAGCAGACTATGACAATCTGCTCAAGAAACACTCAGAGGATTACCAGGCCCTCTTCAATCGTGTAACCTTGCAGCTAGGCGAAGACCCACTTGCAAACACCCCCACCAACGAACGTCTCGTCGCCTATAACAAAGGCGAATCCGACCCCGGACTCGAAGCACTCGTATTTCACTACGCACGCTACCTCACCATCGCCGCATCCCGTCCCGGCACCATGCCCATGCACCTCCAGGGCAAATGGAACGAAAGCACCAATCCACCCTGGGCCTGCGACTACCACACCGACATCAACATTCAAATGCTCTACTGGCCCGCAGAAGTGACCAACCTCCCTGAATGTCACATCCCACTCCTCAACTATACTGCCGGACTCGTTGAGCCCGGTCGCGTTTCCGCGAAAGAACACTTCGGCACACGCGGCTGGACGGTGAATACCATGAACAACGCCTTCGGTTTCACCGCCCCCGGCTGGTCCTTTCCCTGGGGCTACTATCCTGGCGGCGCAGGCTGGCTCTGCCAGCACCTCTGGGAACACTACGCCTTCACAGGCGACGAGGCCTACCTGCGCGACGAAGCCTACCCCGTCATGCAAGAAGCCGCCCTCTTCTGGATTGACTACCTCAGCGAAAACAAAGATGGCGAGTTAGTCTCCAATCCCTCCTATTCCCCAGAGCATGGCGGCATCTCTGCCGGGGCCTCCATGGACCACCAGATTGCCTGGGACCTGCTGAACAATTGCGTCAAGGCAGCCGCCGTGCTGGGCATAGACGACGACTTTACCCGCACCGCGAAAAAAGTCCGCGACCAGATTGCCAAGCCCAGAGTGGGCAAATGGGGCCAGCTACAGGAATGGATAGAAGACGTCGACGACCCCAAGGATACCCACCGCCATGTGTCCCACCTCTACGCCCTGCATCCCGGCGACCAGATTAACCGTATGCAGACCCCCGAATGGGCCGACGCCGCAAAGGTGAGCCTCATTGCGCGCGGCGATGCGGGTACAGGCTGGTCCCTCGCCTGGAAAATTAACTTCTGGGCACGACTGGGCGACGGCGACCACGCCTACACCATGCTCCGTCATTTTCTCAACCTTACCGGGGAAAAAGGTACCGTCATGGAACAGGCCGGGGGCGTCTATCAGAATCTTTTCTGCGCACACCCTCCCTTCCAGCTCGACGGCAACATGGGGGCCGCTGCAGGTATCGCCGAGATGCTCCTCCAATCCCACGGCAACGTCATCCAGCTCCTCCCCGCACTTCCCAAGGCCTGGACCGAAGGTAGTGTGACAGGTCTCGTCGCACGCGGTGGCTTCGTCGTCGACCTCGCCTGGGCCGATGGAAAACTCGAATCCGCCACCATCACCAGTATCAACGGCGGCACCTGCACCGTCCAATACAACGGGACTTCCCTTACCGATGAACCACTTCAGTTCAAGCCCGGCGAGAAAAAGGTGTTTCACCCAGAAAAATAAATAGCTGTAACAACGATACCAACCCACCCGTCATTGCGAGGAGCGTAGCGACGTGGCAATCTCGCTTGGCCCAGAAGACGTAACAGTCGAAGCAATTGTTGTTTGTCGCCCGCCCGGCAAGGGCAATCTTTCCCGCGAAGGCGGGAATCTCCCCAACGGTATCCAAACGACCAGACGGAAGCAACGACTCCACCTCACACGTCATTGCGAGGAGCGCAGCAGACGAAAATCTCCCCTCGTTCCCAAGCTCTGCTTGGGAATGCATATACCGAGGCTCCTGCCTCGGGTTGTACATGTGTTGAATCACTCCACCGCAAACTGTCATTACATAAGTAAAGTCACTCTTGCCCAAAATAGAATCACAAAATCTCCCCTCGTTCCCAAGCTCTGCTTGGGAATGCATATACCGAGGCTCCCGCCTCGGGTTGTACAT
>CALAXS010000409.1 GCA_937895305.1 uncultured bacterium | reverse complement strand
GAGAACATTGGGAGGAATAAATAAATTCCCTTAAATACAAATCACACCACTAGCTCGCCTTCCCGCTGGGTATAGGGCGACCAGATTTTCCCGTCGCGCACATCCAGAACCTGTAAGCAATTGGGCGGTGCAGAGGCGAAACTCATGAGGTGGGGATTGCCGCGACTCCATTGCACATGGTGCTGATATTCGAGGTGGTCGGGTATACGCACCACATCGCTGACCTTGCCTGTCTTCGTGTTTATTTTCAGGATGCCGGGGCCGTCCATGTGCTTGATGAGCGTCCCGCCGATGGAGAGGTAGGTGCCGTCGCTGTTTTCGTTGAGCGAGCAGGGGCCTTCCAGTTCGGGCAGGGTACAGAGTTTTTTGGCGATGGCGTTGACCGTGCTCGGTGAAGTCGTGGTATCTACTGCGATGTCGATGCGGTACACATCGCGCGCATGGATGGCATAGACACTGCTGGGCTTGAAAGACGCAGCGGTAGCGCAACCGAGTCCCTTGCCCTCGGGAGTGACGATGCGTATGAGTTCGCTCGTGGCCACGATGTAGCCCATGAGGCCGCCCTGCTCGCGACTGGAATTAAAAATGATGAAGCTGCTGTCGGCAGACCACGACCGCTCGTGGAAATAGAGGTTCGTGTCGTCGGCCCGGTCGGTGGTCAGAAAAGTGAGCGTCGCACCACTTCCCTCGTCCTGAATAATCTTGTGCTCCGCAGGGAGGACGTCCAGGGTATAAGGCGCAGCGGAGGTAGCGATGCTGAAAAGAAGCGCGAAAGTCAGGATGCGTGTGTTTGCTTTCATGCGTGGCCTTCGCGTGTCGCGCCCATGCCATACTCGCGCTCGATTTTTACGACCCGGACTTTGAAATTCTCGTACCATTTATTTTTGTTGGCAGAGCGGATATTCAGGTGGTCGGTGTCGCTGGCCCAGCGCAGGATGGCGGATTGGTCTTCCCAATAGGACACGGTGATTTCATAGCCCGCGCTATTTTCTGCGGATTCCATACCGATGTAGCCCTCAATGGTCGGCAGCTTGCCGCGTAATAATTCGAGGGCTTCTGCATAGCCTTCACTCACAGTAGTGCGTTGTGCAGAAAAGATGACGGCATACTTGCCATTGGTGTCAGTGTTAAACATGGAGGTCTCCGGGATATTATTCCGTTGGATTTTCAATTTGTTTGATGTGGGTGCCCAGAAAGACGCAGGCCGTTTCGGGGAGGCCCTCGTGTCCGCCCTCGAATACGGTGATGCGACAGGGGCCGCTCTGTTGCTGGAGGTGAAGGCCACGACCATAAGCGGGGTCGAGGGGGAGGTTTTCCTTCAGGCCTTCGCGCTTGGACAGGCGTTCGATTTCGACTGCGGAAATCTCTGCATCGCCCCGCGCCTTGGCGATGACGTTGAAAGCATCCAGGCTATGGTGAATGGGTACCGAGCCGCTGTGTCCGTCGTGGATACCTACACTGATGTCGAGGGGCACGTCCTTCGCCTTGGCCAGATGATGAATGGGCGAACGATAGGTATAGGCCGCATCGATTTCGTCGCTCGTGCCCGGTGCACCACCGATGGCAGTGTCCAGGTGTTCCCAATAGCGATGGTCGGACTCCTTGCACTCGCGGTACCACGCGGCGAGGTCGGAGATGCCCACCCAGGCCGATACCGCCGTCCAACGTTCTGGTGCATGTCCCGCCATGACCATCGCCATGTGTCCACCGCCCGACGCGCCTGCCAGATAAATCCGCGACGGGTCCACCTTGTGTTGGGACACGACCGCATCCACCGCATCTAGAATATCCTGACGCGCCAGTTCCGAGCCGCAGCCTTCGGGTGTCTTGTTGGGACCACGAAAGTGAGGCTGGAGCAAGTGCCAGTTCCGCGCCTTCGCTGCACGCTCCCACGACCGCATGCCATCGCCTGTGTCCGTGTTAAAGCCATTGCTCCACGAATGTAACGACACCAACAACGGTCGCGGCGCATCGCCCTCCGCTGCCACAAAATAGTTGGGCTGCATCGTCCCGTCCAGGGTCGACTTCACATCCAGGTTCGACACCTGCGCGAAGGTGGGTAGGCAGAGGAGAAGGGCGAAAGTAATACATTTATTAACATTAAGTGTGTAGTGCATTATTCCAAGCGTTCCTTTAAACGTTTCGTTAAATCCATGCGCTCATGAAGAATTGCAATAACCACTTTCGGATCACGATCCAGGTAAAATATATAGTGGTGTTCACACAAGAGAGCCTTACATTTTTTATCTTTCAATTTTAACCTGGATAAAGCAGTTCCCTTGCTAATTTTTTCCAGACAGACCTTGAATTTATGGACATATGTTTTAGCTTGATCGTGTCCCCAT
>CALAXS010000408.1 GCA_937895305.1 uncultured bacterium | reverse complement strand
GCGAGCAAGAATTGCTATGAATAATGATCCATCTGCGTAAATCACACCACTAGGTACCTGGCAATCTATCTATTTCTCCGAATTCGATGGGCCACGTATCCGCAAGGTCTGGGTCCAGGTGCTGGGTACCTGAACAAACTGTTCCTGCATAGCCTTCACGCGCTATACTACGTGTCGATTTAATGCAACCCCGAGAACAATGAGGTCTATTATGAGTGACGCAACTACCATTGATAAATGCAATCCACGTAATGGCAATGTGCTGTACACCGTGACCAATCCTTCATCCGATGAAATTAGCGCTGTAATGGACCGCGCCCAGGCTGCCCACATTAAAGTGAGTGCCATGACGGTGCAACAGCGTGCTGCCGAAGCTATGAAGCTCAAGAAGTACATCGTTGAGAACAAACACAAAATCGCACAGATTATTGTGGAAGAAAACGGTAAGAGCCTTCTCGACGCCATGGTGGGTGATATTTTCTCTACCCTGGACCTTATCGATTTTTATGCGGGTAAAAACGGAAAAAATTCTGTAAAAATACTTGCAGATCAAAAAGTCCACACACCGCTACTCATGATGGGCAAGAAATCCAAAATCTACTACAATGCTATCGGTCCGGTGCTGGTGATTTCTCCCTGGAACTACCCCCTCAACACCGCACTCACCCCGGCCATCTGTGCGTTCATGGCCGGGAACTCCGTCATCATTAAACCTTCGGAATGGACGCCACTTCTCGGGGTACTGGAACCCATGTTAAAAGAAAGTGGTTTTATTCAGGACGGTATACAGGTTGTTGCTGGGGACCGGGAAACCGGTAAGGCCCTCGTTGAGTCGAAGCCTGCCAAGATTTTTTTTACGGGTAGTGTGCGTGGTGGCAAGGCCATCATGGAACACGCCTCCCATCATCTTATTCCGGTGGAACTGGAATTGGGCGGTAAAGATCCTATGGTCGTCTTTGGCGATGCCAACCTAGAACGGGCCACCAACGGTGCGGTCTGGGGCGCATTGAACAATACAGGCCAGGGCTGCACCTCCGTTGAGCGTTGTTTTGTGGAAGAATCTCTCTATGAACCTTTCGTCGCCAAACTCAAAGAGAAATTCGCCAAACTCAGTTCCAGCGACCGCTGGGGCGATAAGCCTGACGAGGGCAATATGGACCTGGGTGCCATCACCACACCCTTCCAGCTGGAAACGATCCGCGCACAGGTGGAAGGGGCAAAGGCCCAGGGTGCCGACGTCTGGACTGCCTACGAACCTATTGCTGATGCGCCCAATTATCCGCCCACGATTATCACCAATGTGACCGATGACATGGATATACAACGCGAAGAGACCTTTGGTCCCACCATTACTATCATGCCTTTTAAGGGTGAAGAAGAAGCCGTGTGTCTGGCCAATGACACCATCTATGGACTGAGTTCCAGTGTCTGGTCCAGTGACCTGGAGAAGGCTGACCGGGTTGCCCGTCGTATCGAGGCGGGTAATGTCTGCATCAATGACGTGATGGTCACGGAAGGCAACGCTGCGCTGCCCTTTGGCGGGGTGAAGCAGAGTGGCATCGGCCGCTATAAGAGCACTGTAGGCCTTCACAACTTCTGTAACATCAAATCCATTATGGTGGACGGTGGCAAGAAACCAACCGAGGGCCACTGGTATCCCTACAGCCACGAAAAATACAACCTCCTCGCCAAAGTCATCGATGACCTTGCCGTGGGTGGACTGGGTGGCCTGATACGTTTATTGGGTACAGGTTCCAAACTGGACGGACATATAAAGAAGAATACCCTCTAGCAACGGAACCTTCTTTTAACGACTGACATAGTACCCGTGGTGTTCAATACGACTACGGGTACTTTTTTTATGTACGAGCCATTTCCCATCTGCCTGGGTTGTCAGCACTACCATCAGGACAGTGATGTGCCCCAATGCGATGCTTGCCCCAAGGGTTGACCTATGCGCTCCGTAGCATGGGGGCCACGCTTCAAGCAATGTAAGATCGCACTTACATATCAATACGTATTAATTGGAAAAACAACTAATCCATTAAAATCAATAGTATTAATTGATTTTATCACCAGATA
>CALAXS010000407.1 GCA_937895305.1 uncultured bacterium | reverse complement strand
CTTCGCGTGATCCTCCCTTCCCTCTCCAAATCTGCGTTCATCTGCGCAATCTGCGGACAAAACATCTTCCTTCTTTTCCCCTTTTCCCCTCCCCCTCCTATCCTTCCCCCGTCTTCTCCCTCTGTGCTCTCTGTGCCCTCTGTGGTAAAAAATGTATTTCCTCTCCCCCTCTTATCCGTCCCCCTTTGTGTTCTTCGTGCTCTCTGTAGTGAAAATCCCCCTAAAAGTTGACTCTACCAGCCAAACCCCCTAAAATCCGCTCGCAACTTTTTTCCACGCACCCAAGGGAGCAACCAGCGTGAGCGATACACCCCAATGCCGATTCTGTAACACCCCCCTCGCTACCACCTTCGTCGATCTCGGTATGTCACCCCTATGCGAAACCTTCCTCACCCAGGAACAATGCAACCACCGGGAATCCTTCTACCCCCTCCACGTTCTCGTGTGTGACCAATGCCTCCTCGTCCAGCTCCAGGAATACGTAGCCCCCGAAGAGATCTTCACCGAATACGCCTACTTCTCCTCCTACTCCCAATCCTGGCTCGACCACGCCAAAGCCTACACCGAAAAAGTCACGCAACGTTTTAAGCTCACGCCAGAAAACCACATCGTTGAAATCGCCTCCAACGACGGCTATCTCCTCCAGAATTTCGTAGAGGCTGGTATCCCCGTTACCGGTATCGAGCCCGCAGAAAACGTCGCCAAAGCCGCCATCGAAAAAGGGGTCAACACCCTCTCCCGATTCTTCGGCACAGAAACAGCCCGGGACCTCGTCAACCAAAAGCGCCAGGCCGACCTCCTCATTGGAAACAACGTCCTCGCCCACGTGCCCGACATAAACGACTTCACCGCCGGACTCCAGACCCTTCTCAAGCCCGACGGCGTCCTCACCATGGAATTCCCACACCTCCAACGCCTCATGAAAGGCAACCAGTTCGACACCATCTACCACGAACACTACTCCTACCTCGCCTTCACCTTCGTCAACAAGCTCTTCACCCACCACGGCCTACAGCTCTTCGACGTAGAGCAACTCCCCAGCCACGGCGGTTCCCTTCGCGTATATGCCACCCGGGCCACCTCCTCCGCCCACGAAATCACCCTCGCTGTCCAGGCCCTCCTCGACCAGGAAGAACAAGCTGGCTTTTACACCCTCGAACACCACCTCGGCTTCGAACCACAGGTTCAGAAAATCAAAAACGACCTCCTCACCTTCCTAATCCAAGCCAAAGCCGAAGGCAAATCCGTCGTCGGCTACGGTGCACCCGGCAAAGGCAACACCCTCCTCAACTACTGTGGCATACGCACCGACTACCTCGACTACACCGTGGACCGCAACCCTTACAAACACGGACGCTTTTGCCCCGGCACCCACATCCCCATTCACCCCGTCGAGAAAATCACCGAGACCCAACCCGACTACCTCCTCATCCTCCCCTGGAATCTCAAAAAAGAAATCACTGCCCAGATGGCAACCATACGCGAATGGGGCGGCCAATTCATCGTCCCCATTCCCGAACTCGAAATATGCTAAGCTCTCATACAAGTCAAACTCGACACTGGAAAATAATCTCGTAAAGTTTAACATTTCTTTTGGAGGGGTCTGGGGAATCTTTGCCTTTTTGCAAAGAAAAGGTTCCCCGGAAATGAAAGGATTTAAAGATGAAAGTGGTACTCTTCTGCGGTGGCCTCGGTATGCGCATGCGCGCACTCACCCCCGACAACACCGGTAACACCGCCCAGGCCGGCACCGACCTCCCCAAGCCCATGGTCCACATTGGCGGGCAACGCCCCCTCATCTGGCACATCATGAAATACTACGCCCACTACGGGCACAAAGACTTCATCCTCTGCCTCGGCTACCGTGGCGAGACTATCAAGAACTACTTCCTCAACTACTCCGAATACCTCACCAACGACTTCACCCTCTCCGGCAGCGCAGAAAACACCCGGCTCATGAACTCCGACATCCACGACTGGAACATCACCTTCATCGATACCGGCATCAATTCCAACGTAGGCCAACGCCTCTACGCTGTGAAAGACCACCTCAAAGGCGAAGACTACTTCATCGCCAACTACGCCGACGGCCTCTTCGACCTGCCCCACGACGAATACCAGGCCGCCTTCACCAAGACCGACAAAACCGCTGCCTTTGTTTGCGTTACCCCGCCCCATACCAACCATGTCGTCAATACCGAGGCCGACGGTTCCGTGACCTCCATCAGCCCCATACGCGGTGGCGACATCCGTATCAACGGGGGCTACTTTATCTTCAAACAGGAAATCTTCGACCACATACAACCCGGCGAAGAACTCGTCGAAGCACCTTTCAAACGTCTCATCAAAGAGAAGCAACTCTACGGTCACCAATACGACGGATTCTGGACCTGCCTCGACACCTTCAAAGAAAAACAGCAGCTCGACGAATCCTTCCTCCAGGGCGACACCCCCTGGCAGGTCTGGCAGGCGTAACGCTTGCCATAAACCAACTCGGAGTCATCAAGAATGAACCCCCTCCTCCTCGCCCCACCCAATAAACCCATCCACATTCTCGCCCTGGGCGCACATGCCGACGACATCGAGATCGGCGCGGGCGGCACCCTCCTCCACCTCCTCAAGACCCGGCCCGGCTCCACCGTCACCTGGGTTGTATTCAGCGCCAACGGTCCCCGTGAAGCAGAAGCCCAGAACTCCGCCAACGCATTCCTCAAGAATGCCAAAAAATCTACCGTCCAACTCCACCACTTCCGCGACGCCTTCTTCCCCCACGAAGGCCCACCCCTCAAAGAAGCCTTCGAGGCCCTCAAGAAAACGCCCAAGCCCGATCTCGTTCTCACCCACTACCGCAACGACCTCCACCAGGACCACCGCGAGATATGCAGCCTCACCTGGAACACCTTCCGCAACCACAACATCCTCGAATACGAGATCCCGAAATTCGACGGCGACCTCGACCGACCCAACACCTACATCCCCCTACCCAAAGCTACCGTAACCCAAAAAATCCGCCTCCTACACAAGCACTTTCCCTCGCAATCTAAAAAACACTGGTACGACGAAGAAACCTTCCGTGGACTCCTGCGTATCCGTGGTCTCGAATGCAACGCCCCCTCAAAATACGCCGAAGCATTCCACGCCAACAAAATCATACTGACATAATCAACACCTCTTGTCATTCCTTTTGCCCGTCCTATAACCTACCGCCTGCCGTGCTACGGCTCTCTGTGCCCTCTATGGTAATATCCCCACATAGAAACGGAGCACACCCATGACCCACAAAAACATCCCACTGACAATCGCCATGATCACTGCCGCATTCCTCGGCGGCTTCGCAGCGCAACTCCTCAACCCCCTCCAGGCCATCGCAGCCCAGGGCCAATCCATCAAAGCACAGCAATTTGTCCTTACCGACGAATCCGGTCGCACCCGCGCCGCGCTCGCCCTCACCAGCGATAACGCCGTCAAGCTCGGTTTCTTCGACGAGCATGGCAAGCCCCAATCCGCCATCGGCGGCGGCCCCGACGACACTCACGGTATTGGCTTCTACGACGCCACAGGCCGACTTCGCGGCATGGTCTCCACCCCCACCAACGCACCCACCGGCCTCGGCCTCTACGACCAGAACGGTATCTCACGCGCTGGCCTCACCGTGCGCAACGACGGCTCCGCAAACTTCGGCTGTTACGACCCCCAGGGGCAGGCTCGCCTCCTCCTCGGTACCAATGCAGAGGGTCAACCCGCTATCAGCCTCCGCGATGAGGGAGGCAAACCCCGCATGGCCATGTCCATCAGCACGGAAGGGCAAACTGCCCTCGGCCTTTACGACCAGACCGGATTCGCACGGGCAGCCACCCTCGTCAGCGCAGACGGTACCGCACGCCACGGCATCTATGGCAACGCAGGTGCAGCCTCCGCCGAACTCACCACCACCCCCGGTGGCGCAACCGAGCTGGGCCTCTACGACGCAGAAGGTAATGCCCGCGCCAAACTCTCTGCAGAAAATGATGGTCAATCCCGACTCACCTTCAACGACATCGAAGGCAATCCCCGTGCTGCCATAGGCACCAAAGCCGACGGCACCCCCGCACTGGGACTGCAGGACCAGCTAGGCAACACACGCATCGCCGCTGCCCTCGACCTCCAGGGCACCCCCGGCATCAATCTCTACGACCAAAACGCCCAGGGCCGTGCCAGTTGGAACCTCGACGACACCGGTGCCGCCATCCTCTCCATCGTCGATCAGACCCAGATCCCCCGCCTTGTTCTTGGTGTTAATGAGGCCGGGCAGCCCGGACTCAGCCTCCGTGGTACCGAAGGCGAAAAACGCATCGCCATGGCCCTCTCCGAACAGAGTGCCCCCCGCTTCCTCTTCGCCAATGCCGAAGGCATCCCCCAAATCGCGCTCGGCTCCGAAGCCGACGGTGCACCCGGTATGACCTTCTACTCCACCGAAGGCACCGCCCTCTCCGTGCTCGGCGTAACCCCCGAAGACAAACCCATCATCGTCTTCAAAGACAAAGACGGCCAACTCATCTGGCGCGCGGGCCACACCCAAACCATGCAGCAGGACTTTGCCCTACCCGATCCCCAATAACTACTAAAGCACATGAAACGACTAATACTTGTCATGCCTGCGAAAGCAGGCATCTCCCCGTCGGTTTACTAACGTGACACCCATACTAAGTACCAGAAACCTGCAACAAGCCATCCCCCCACCGTATCTGCACGCTTTCACAAGCCCCCTCTCCTGCGGCAATGACTTCGCCCCTCCCGTCATTGCGAGGAGGCTCCGCCGACGCGGCAATCTTCCATGAGAAGGCTATG
>CALAXS010000406.1 GCA_937895305.1 uncultured bacterium | reverse complement strand
GTGGCGGTGCCGGGGGTCAGGCCTCCGACATCCGAATTGAAGCGCAGGAAATTCTTAAAATACGCGCCAAGATCAACACCATGATTTCGCAGGAAACCGGACAGAAGGTGGATAAAGTCCGCAAGGACTCCGACCGTAATTTCTGGATGAGTGCAGATGAAGCGCTGGACTATGGTTTGGTAAATAAAATCATCACCAGTATCGACGAAATCAACTAGGCCGAGACCATACACATGCAAGCGCCTCCATCATTGGATGGGGGCGTTTTTTTATACACTCATGTAGACAGGAGTGGCGTAATCGCTTCCGCTACATCGTCCTGGTTCACATACGCAACGGATTCCAGTGGAGCGGGTTTGCGTTCTGCTTCCTTCTGCGCAATCTTGCGGTAGAAGCCGGTGATTTGTTTGTCCGCTATTTTGCTGTTTCGAAGGGGGCCATGAGCACCGGGCAAGTTGTCGCTGCGGTGATTCGATTGGAAGACACGGCGCAAGCGCGCACGTCCTTCCCGTGAAACCAGGTCTATTTGAAAATAGAGCACTTCCACCGGGACGGGGAAATCTCCCTTGATGGGTTCTGACAGATCGGCGTCATCAATGGCCTTGCTAATCAGGGTGGTAAACCAAAAGGTATACTGTCGTTTTGCATTGCCAATGGTATGATCGTGTCCCGCATATACAAAGTGCTTTGAAAATGCAGAGAACTTGGTATTCGTCAGGCTGTACACCACTGTTTTACCGACACGATTCAGGTAGCTCGTGCCCGGGCCTATGGAAAAGACCCCACTGATGGAAGGTGCGGGGTTTTCTTTAACCACTCTATACACCGACTCCAGGCTCAGCACGCCCCCTGCACAGAGGGAAACAAATACAGGTCGCGCTTCGCCCAGCGACATGACCTTCAAATCCTGTACGACGGAATCTGGTTCGTCGTAGCCATCCTGCCCTTCAAAGCAGTAATGAAGTTCATACACGGCCGAGGCACTTTCGTCTTCCAGCAGGGTCCGTAGCAGATTTTCGCTGAATTCACCCTGTTTCGGGTCCCAGCCACCGGGAATCAGAATCACAGGGGGACCGTTATTGGTCCGGGTATTTTGATTCTCAAGCGTACTCTTCAAGAGGTAACAACCCACCAGCGGTGTGTTCTCCCAGCTTTCTACCTGCTCGCTCTTGATCCCGTCGAGATGACGGGTATGTAAATGTTTCATGTTATCCATTGATGCTCACTGTACCGTGCTTGTTTGTTCTTGTTACACCCTGCACCGCAACCGCTATATAGGGTACATGGTGTCAGAAGGGTATACAACCCGTTAAAAAGCAGGTTTTCAGGATTCTGGCAGGACCAGCGGCACATCTGAAACGATGATGCCGTCTTCGTCTGCATACAGGTAGTGCCCCGGTATAAAATCCACTCCGGCAAAGCGCACTGCAACATCCCGATCGCCGAGGCCCCGCTTTTCGGTTTTGCAGGGATGGGTGCCCAGCGCTTTCACCCCCAGATCCATGGTGGCGATTTCCGCTGAATCCCGGATACACCCGTTAATCACTATACCGTTCCAGCCATTGGCCACTGCTTTCTCCGCCAACAGATCACCCAGCATGGCCCGACGCATGGACCCGCCCCCATCGATGACCAGTACCTTGCCTGTACCTGCTTCGCCCACCGCCTCACGTACTTTGCTGTTGTCTTCAAAAGCTTTTATCGTCTGAATCTGACCCGAAAAAAGGATGCGCCCGCCAAAATCGGCGAAGGCCTCTTCGGCCATCTGCACCCGGTCACTATGGTGATCGCAAAGATCTGCGGTTTTCATACCCTGGCTCCTGTTCTGAAACTAATTATTTGCCATAACGGCGCACATGATCCTGATACTCAATCTCACGGACACGACAGCGGAGGTCCTCCAGCAGAATACGATTCACGCCGATGAGATCGCCGAGGAGTCCCAGGATACACAAGTTTACCCCGGCACTGAGAAAGAAGGTCGCCAAAATCAACGATTGGAGATGACCACTGCCATCGCCTATAGACCAAAAATACATCCAGCGCACGATGGGGATCATCCCGATAGTAAAGGCTATGATTCCGAAGCTGGTAAAAAAACGGAAGGGTCGATAGGTCATGAAGATACGTACGATGGTAAAGAGGGAACGCCGGATGTAACTGGGAATGCTACTCACCAGGCGCGAGGGTCGCATGTCGGGATTGGTGCGTATGGGCACGGACGTGATGGCCATGTTCTTGCGGCCGGCCTGGATAATGGTCTCCAGCGTGTAGGTGTATTCATCGAAAACATTCAGCCGCAGTGCAGCATCCCTGCGAAAGGCCCGGAAGCCACTGGGGGCATCCGGTATGCGGGTACCCGAAGCCATCTGTACCACCAACGAACCCACCTTCTGTAGCAGTTTCTTTACAGGCGAAAAGTGCTCGATGGTACTGATGGGTCGTTCACCGATGACAATATCCGCCTGGCCATCGAGGATGGGTTGAATCAGCTTGGGAATATCGTCCGCGTTGTACTGGTTGTCCGCGTCGGTATTTACGATGATGTCCGCACCGGCTTTTACGCCATAATCAATGCCCAGCATAAAGGCGCGGGCCAAGCCGCGATTCACATTCAGCTTGATAACGTGGTCGGCCCCATGATCGCGGGCGACCTGAATGGTATTGTCTGTCGATCCATCATCAATGACCAGCCACTCCACCACAGCTATGCCTGGAATTATCCGGGGCAGTGCATCCAGGGTAACGCCGATGCTTTCCTCCTCGTTATAACAAGGAATCT
>CALAXS010000405.1 GCA_937895305.1 uncultured bacterium | reverse complement strand
TGATTATACAAGTTCCAACTATATAGTTGCACTCCGGGATAACTAAAGCATATCAGGACCGATCATCTATCAATCGAATCAAGGGCCTCCATGAATGCTTTGGTCAATGGGAATTTGTTCTGGTTGTCGCGAATGAATTCTACATGGCCATCCAGAAACAAAACGTTTGAACCGCCGGGAATGTGATGGCCGGGCTTTTCAATGAGCACCGGGACTTGACTGGCTTCAATAGTGAAGCCACCAGTGGAAAGATCTTTTAATCTTAGTCGCTGTATAATAATGTCATCGGCCGTTCTGAAATCACCTATATTCGTACCTGTTTCCATAGCCTTCTTATAGGCATCCACAAAGACCAGTCCTTCTGCTTCATTGGTAATGGCGTGACTGATGTAGTAATAGGAATAGTCATCCGGCACTATCCCTGCATGGTCCACCTTTACATTATTATTTTCTTTATCCGATGGGCACTCGAATACACCTGTATTGCTTAGCATCGTTTCTGTTAGCGCATTGGCGTTAAACATTAATGTTCCAGATGCTTTGGAGAGTGGCGGGAATGCCCCATCATCCTCTTCCGCATAGGCATATAAAGCTTGGTATATCTGTTTCAGATTTCCTGCACACGATGCGCGATGTGCCGCTTCGCGAGAACGCGTTAATGCCGGTATGGTAATTGCGCTTATGACGCCCAGTATGGCTAATCCCACTGGAATTAATATGGCAGCAATCAGAGTCGCTACAGCACAGCCCAGCCAAGACTTCCTTTTTACGATGACGGTTTGCGTGGCTGGTTGTAGTGGGGGTAGCGGTGTCTGTAATGGCGGGGGCGGACTGGCTTGTGCATTTGGTGCTTCGGGCTGAACGGGTACACGCAGTGGTATGTCAGAACTTACCACTTCCTCGGGCGTACCCATATTCGCCAGTACCGCGAGGAGACTGTCGAGGTCCACGTCCTGCTTTCCTGCACTTTCCAATTCATTGGTGATGTGATCACGCAATCCACTGACTATATCTTCGGCGTCGTCGCCCTGACGTCGGGCCAATGCACCCACCTGTTTTAAATAGCCGTCCAGGTATTCCTGTGCTTCCGGTGTCCAGTCAATCATGGTTTGCCTCTCTTTCTTGCGTGAGTCCACTTATACCCTGACTCAATTCTTCCCAATAGGCATTTAGCCGTGTACGATCCCGGTGCCCCTCCGTCGTGAGCGAATAATATTTCCGCGCAGGGCCGGACGAAGACTCTTCCAGTCGCGTCTTTAACAATCCGGCTTTTTTTAATCGGGAGAGCAGCGGATAGATAGTACCCTCCGTTACGACCAACCCCTTCACCCCCGCCAATTGCTTGACCAGGTCATAGCCATAGAGTTCGCCCCGGGCCAGCAAATTGACGATGCACAGCTCCAGCAGCCCCTTGCGGACCTGGGTCGTCCAGTTTCCAAAATCGATGGCTTTGTTATCAGCGTGCACCAATGAACTCCTTCTTACAACTACAGCCTATCACACAGTACCATGCATTACAAGCTAGTTGTGCTAAAAACACAGACGCATCGTCAAAATTGTTGTAAGTTGTTGTATATAAATTTCTTATGATTGCCTTTGGCACTGAAGGTACGGTCTGGTCAGGAAAAGAAAAAGGCGCCAGCCGGATGACTGGTGCCTGAATTGGATCTGTGCACAGGGTGAGATGGTCTATTTCGCGACCAGTTCTACCCGTCGATTACTGGCACGACCTTTATCATTCTTGTTGGTCATGACCGGGACAAGTGGGCCCACCCCTTTTGGTGTGAGACGCGATGCTGCGATTCCATGGTCCTTGGCCAATGCATCCACTACCGATGCCGCGCGCTGTTGAGAAAGGTTGATATTGTAGTCCAGGCTGCCCTTCATGTCGGTATGCCCCACAACGTACAACTCCAGGTCGCCACGATTGGTCAGCAGGGTTGCAATCTCTTTCATGGCGCCTGCGGATTCGGCGGTTATGGTCGCCTTGTCATAATCGAAAAAAATACCATAGAGCGCGACCTTGCCATGGATATCTATGTCCTTGGACATGGCCTCGGCATCCACGGTAATGAGGTCATCTTCCATCACCTTCTGCTCTATGATGTCGACCATCGTGACAATCGTATCCTGTTTGTATTGTGCGATACCCAGGACGATGAAAACTGTATCTTCGGAACGTTTCAGCTTCGCTGCCACATACCCGCTACCCCCTGAGGTTGCGGAGCCTTGCATTAAATAAGACTTGCCGGGGGGTATGGGGTTTGCTATGTAGTGAACGCCCAGAAAACCGCGTTGGCCAATGGCCCCTTTGTTGCTGCTGTTTTTATCAAAGCCTTCCGCCATAATCTCAAAGCCGGCTTTTTTGATGGCGCTCAAGTAATTGGAATAGACCTCGTAAAAACTACGCTCCCCTTCGAGCATATAATTTATCCGGGTAATTTTTCCCTCTACCTTTTCCCACTCATCAATAGTGCGATACCCGGTCACAGGCCCCACGGCAATCTGATACGGCTCATAGCCCTGCTCTTCATACCAGGTAATGGTTGAATCCGGGAATCGGGTGATGAGCGGATGGTCCATGCTGCCGGATACATCCTGCGCAGTTGCCTGGACCGACACGCCGAAACAAAACACACACAATACCAATACAAACAAGAATCTTCTCATTTTACTGCACCTCAATATAGTAGTTGTTCAATGCCCCATGAGTGGCCCAATGTACCAAATTTATTGCACTGTGACAAATTAAACGCTTTTGTTAATCATTGCCGGGCGCGGCCAGCCCAATAGAATTCATTGCGCTACTTTTACGTGCTAAGCGCAGTTTTAGTGTGTAGAGGCGATTAAAATAAATGCCGATGTAGCATTATAGCGTTTGGGCGGTATTCTATGGAGGCACCGGGCACCCACAACGGCAAATGTGGCGTAGCATAGACTTTCAGCCTGTGAAAGGAAACCGTATGGCAGTTCAATATAGTAGCGATCTTTATACCACACACCAGGAATTCTTCACGATTTTCATGCAAAGTAAACTGGGGCGGCGCATGGTCCGCATTTTCCCGCCCATGAGCACCTGCTTTGCGATTCGTGTGACAGATGGCGACGATGTGCCCTGGATTATTCAGATCGAAAGTAATTGCCTAACCCATGTGGACACCCAAGGCCCCAAGCCCCTATGCACTTTTGTCATGGACATGGAAACGCTGGTCGAAGTCGCAGGGGGGTATCGAAATCCACAACAGGCTTATTACGAATTCCTCATTGAGTTGGAAGGCGATGTGGAAGAATCCATGCGCATTGCCCTACTCATGGAAGCCTTCTTCAAGCGTCATCCCTTTTGCGGATAACGTTTCCCATCTCACTCTCGTTCCCATGCTCTGCGTGGGAATGCATACACCGAGGCTCCAGCCTCGGAAAACGAATGCCATTGACTGGAAATGCTAAGGCATCGGTCCCGACGTGGGCTGGGAGTGTTTAAGCGGAG
>CALAXS010000404.1 GCA_937895305.1 uncultured bacterium | reverse complement strand
TACCCGCCTTATGGAGTGATACGATCCCGAATGCAGAACAGCATCGGCAGGACTTTGATCGTGCGGTCAATGCCCGGTTGGAAGAATGTTATTACAAACCCTATAGCGAATGGTGCGTGGCCCACAATGTAGAACTCACCGGCCATCCTGCGGGCCCCATGGACATAGGCACGCTGAAATACTTCCAGATGCCGGGTCAGGATGTCGTGTGGCGCTACCTCGAACCCTTTCAGGCCAAGTCGCTGGAAGGGCCACAATCCACCATGGGGAAATGCAGTGCCTCAGCACAGGTCAACTATGGTCGCGACCGGAACATGAATGAGTGCTTCGGGGCTTACGGTTGGGAGTTCACCTACGAAGAAATGCGTTGGTTAACGGATTGGTTGTTGGTACGGGGCACGAACATGATTATTCCCCATGCCTTTTATTATTCCACACGCGGAAAGCGACGGGATGAGCGTCCACCGGATGTAGGTCCCAATAATGTATGGTGGGACGACTATAAAGTCTATGCCGACTATTGTCGTCGTATATCCTGGCTCCTGGCCGAGGGTGAACAACAATGCAACACAGCGATTCTCGGTACACCCATTCATTTGCCGTGGCGCGCAGCGAAGGTGCTCTTTGAAAATCAGCACGACTTCAATTATCTCGATACAGATACGCTGTTAAGTAAGGCCAAGGTCACGGGCGATGGCATTGCTGTGGGCACCATGAAATACAAGATGTTGATTGTCGATGGGGAGGAAGCCATAAACCCGGAAGTGCTGGATGCCCTGAAACCGCTCCTTGATGCTGGTCGCGTCGTCTCTTTCAGAACGGAAGTTGCTGGCGTGTCGCAAAGTGCCGATGATGTTGCCCTCATGGCAGAACTGGACAAGCGGGTTAAGCCGGATGTGCAGATCCAACCTGCCAATCCGAACATACGTTATCACCATGTGCTGCATGGTGACACCCATTTATACTTCTTTACCAACGAAGGCCCCGACCCGGTGGACGTGCAGTTGAAGGTGTCAGCGCAGGGCGCAGCTGCCTGGTGGAATCCCGAAACAGCAGAAATTGAGCAGGACCTGAATCCTACACAATTGGCCTTGAAGCCCTATACCAGTCGGGTACTTTGTGTGAGCCCATCGGCGTAAAATTTATTACAAGGAAAAGTCTAAAATGAGTGATGCAACCCCTGCAAAGCGAAATTTGTTTCTCACCTTGCTTCGCCGCCTCATTGCAACGGTACTGGTACTGATTGTGTTATTGGCCAGCCTCTTGCTCTATTGGCGGTTTCGACCCAATGGCTCTGTTATTCATCCTGATCTGACTATGGAGTATTGGCCCGCCGTGGCCAACGAATGGCATAACTCCAACACGGACCTTATTCATTGGAACGACGCTTTTTATCTGGTGCATGCCCAGTCGCCCTACCACTTCGCCTCGCCGGAGTGTGTGCTCGTGGTGCGTCGTTCAACAGATGCGTGTAACTGGGAAGAGTTGGGCACGGTTAATGTGCCGGACGAAGATATCCGTGATCCCAAGTTCGCCGTGTTTGGCGATGAACTGTTTATGTACGTACTTAAAAATGTCGACTTCGCTGCAGAGCCTTATACCACATCACTCACGACCACGAAAGATGGCATACACTGGTCACCCCTGGAAGACATGGATCTTGAAGGGTGGCTCTTCTGGCGGCCCAAGACCCGGGACGGTAAGACGTGGTACCTGCCCGCGTACTGGCATGAACATGGCCGCTCTATGCTGTTTAAAACCACGGATGGTCGAAACTGGGAAGAGGTGTCGGAGATTTATAATGGCGATCGTAACGACGAAACCGACATCGAGTTTTTACCCAGTGGGCGCATGATTGCTACGGCACGTCTGGAAGTGAGTGACAGTGCCTTTGGTCATCCCGAGGCGCGCACAACCGTGGGCTGGGCAGACCCGCCCTATACAGAATGGACCCACACGGACAGCTATGTGACGCGACTGGATGGTCCGGCGCTGTTTCCTTATAAAGGCGCGGTCTATGCTGTGGGCCGACACAATCCGCAGACACCGCGCTGGCCCCATTACTTTGGCAGTATCTTCGGGACCAAGCGCACGGCCCTCTATAAGGTGGAACAGGACAAGCTGATTCACCTTTCCGACCTGCCCAGTGCCGGGGACACGGCCTATGCCGGGGTCGTGATTGAGGGCGACACGTTGTACGCTTCTTACTACACCAGCGATATCAACCACGACTGGCCCTGGATCATGGGTATGCTGGAAGAGAGCAATATTGAAATGGTCAAGGTGGACCTTAATAGTCTAAAAGCAATTGCGGACGCGATGGAATAGACAGCAAACGGGCTGCCGGAAATAACCCGACAGCCCGAAGGAAGTCTAAATCAGACTATAACTATTTCTTGCGACGTAATACGCGGGAACCAATCAATGTCATAGCAGCTGCAAGAGCACCCAATGCCAACGGAGCGCCTACGGGCAGGGCAGGGTTGCCGAACCAGAATGGGGTGTCATTGAGGATAGCGATGAGCGCATCTTCATCACTACCACCCGCAGCGATTACAGCGTCGTATTCGTCAACGTTGCTTACGCCGTCGCCGTCAATGTCGCCGGAGGCGGAGAAGAGTTCATTGGCCGCCTTGGCCCCTGAGGTGAAGATAATGTAACTACCGTTACTTGGAAGTTCCGTTTCGGCACCTTCGCTGTACACTTCAATAAAGTCATTGATGCCATCAAGGTAAAGCTGACTGGAGCCAATCATTGCAGCGAGTGTTTCTGTGAGGGGTGCCAGAATAGCGAAGTGGCCGTCAACCAGGGTTAAAGTGGCAATGTCCGCATCGAGCAGTGCCAGGTTGGTGTCATAGTCGTCAGCGATGTTGGGCTTGCCCGTGCAAAGTGCAGTTTCAATCATGGCAAGCTGTATAGAATCGGGCAGCCCATCACCAAGGGGGTCAGCTAGTACATAGAATAGACCGAAGTTTTCAAGGTCAAGGGTGTCACCACTTACCTGGCCTTGGGCAGCAAGGTCGCCCGGTATAGAAGGGTCAATAGAATTAAGAGCAATAAGGTAGGCATCCAGCTCACCGTCAAATACGTCTTCATAAGCGCATGGGACTTCGCCTTCACCTTCAGCAGCGGGTCCTGCATCAAGATTGGGACGGTAATGCTGCATAGAGCAACGCATCCTGCGAATCTGCTCCTGGGTAAAGTGGGTCATGCAGGTATCGTCGGTGTAGTTCATATAATTCCGAAGTGGGTTTCCACCCCCGGCCACACCACAGCTTGCTGGTGATGCGGAACACCCTAACTGAGGCGATGAGAGATCGTCCAAATCGCAGATGGTGTCTCCGGTTGAGTTACAACTGTTCGTTCCGCAGCCGCCGTCAAAGGGGTGGTATAGCCCCAGGTAATGGCCAACTTCATGGGTAGCGGTGCGTCCCTGATCATAGGGAGCACCTGCGGGTGCATCACGACCAAAGGCATCCCATAGGATCACCACCCGATCGTCATTGCCACCCACAAAGGCCCCCCCGCCATCAGAAGGTAAAAAGGGAACATAACCCAATAATGCGCTTGCAGAATTGGTATAAATGTTCATATATAGATTCGGATCCCATGCAAGGGTGTCGTATTACGATCCTCCATCATT
>CALAXS010000403.1 GCA_937895305.1 uncultured bacterium | reverse complement strand
ACGGCTATTATATCCACCGGGATTTACCGCTATTCACGCAACCCGATTTATCTTGCGTTATGTCTTATACAGATGGCTATTGGCCTTGCCCTGAGTAATTTCTGGATTCTAATCACAGTCCTGGTCTACGCTTTTTTGCTTTATTACATGGCCATCAAAAAGGAAGAAGCCTACCTGGAATCAAAATTTGGCGTAGAGTACACAGCCTATAAAAGCAAAGTACGACGTTGGATCTGAGCCTTAAGCGATTGACCGCGAAAAAAACTGGAGCGAACATGAACGAGTTAAAACATCCCTTTAGATGGATTCCGAAACAGCACCGAAAGCGTGCATTCCTCATCTCGTTTGTTGCCACGCTGCTTCTCTCAACCGTATTGACCGTCATGGGACAGGGGCTACAGAACGATAGCGTTCCACAGGGGATCGTCTCCTACGAATTCGCCGGAGACCTTGCCACAGCAACACAGATGATAGAAAGTTGGGGGGAATCAGGAAGGATACTGGCAGGCTTCCACCTGGGCCTGGACTATCTATTCCTTGTGCTTTACCCCCTGTCTATCAGCCTTGCCTGTGCTTTACTCGCCACGTACCTGGCCCCAGGATTCCGCATATTGGTAAACACAGGCATCGTGCTTTCCTGGGCACAGATTCTTGCGGGACTGCTCGATGCTATCGAGAACGCTGCACTCTACAGCCTCCTCCTGGGCAATCAAAACGAATCCCTGCCTCAAATCGCATGGTGGGCTGCGGCTATCAAATTCGCCATCGTCATTGCCGGACTGCTCTTCGTCCTGACAGCCTCAGCAATTGCACTCCGGCTTAAAGCGCAAAAACGAGCGCAAAGTACCCGCTGACGCTACCTGCTTTATTCCTTAAAGGCGAAGAGCTTCAATTCATACTCCGGGTCGGGCAGATTGTTCATGTTCTCGGGAAAATCACCCCCGTTGAAATACCAATCCGCGACATCCAGCATAACCCCGGCATCTTCCTGGTTAAAGGTATGGCCCCCTGGACGAAACTTTGCCAGGTTATGACTGGGCACGCCCAATAAATCGAAGACAGACTGGGCACCCTGATAGCAAACCTGCGTGCCGAAATTATTGGCCCAATCATCATCATAGCCATCATTGGACAACACCACGCGGGGTGCCACCAAGGCACGCATAAAGTGCTGGTCAAAGGGTAATTCCGGCTCGCGCCCTACAAAACGACGAATGTCCTTGTGCATCCAGAATAACCACCGCTCTTCACGGGTCAGGAGTTCGAGGGTCTCTGCACCTGCATGATAATTACGATAGGTCGCCGCGCCACCACAGCCTGAGCCGTTGGGTACGACAATCTTGAAGCGATCGTCTGTTACGCCAGCAAGGAGAGCTGCTTTACCGGTTCGCGAATGGCCGGTCACAATCGTGCGCGAGGTATCGATGTCATCCTGGGTTTCCAGGAAATCAAGGACTCGCGATGCGCCCCAGGCCCACGTGGCCAAACTGCCCCAATCCTGGTCAGGATAGGCCGCTTGTGTCGGCCCTACAATGTCCCCGCCCTCATCACCCGGGTCCAGTTCTGCGGTATTGAAGGTCACGATGGCATAGCCTCGCTTGTTTACACCATCTTCATCAGGGTGGCCATTGCCTACCTTCACAATGACCGGGAAAGGGCCCTTGCCCTGTTTGGGTATTCTCATGGCTACATGAAGGACGATTTCCTGATTCGGCCCCGTTGTGATTTCTGCACCGCGACGGTAACTGTATTCCGTGCTACCCGCACGGTAGTCTTTCACGCGAATCACCTTAACTTCAGGCACTTCCGTTGGCATGTGCCCATATTGTATCGCAAGGATATCCTTCATCATCTCCGCACGACGGGCTTCCCATTGGGCCACAGTCTTGACTCGTGTTCCATCCTTCATCACCAGCGGATCAGGCAGGGGATCATCGGCCGACAACAGACTCGGTGGCAGTGGTGCCGAAAAACTAACCACTGAAAACAGCAAGACAAAACCCATAATTGCGAAACGCATAGCAAGCTCCCTCTGTACAAATTCTTTACGGCAACTCAAGTCATAGCTTACTTATTATTTTAACGACTCCAACGGGGTAATACAATGAAACTGCGCACTGGCCTCCTATTTCATAGGTAGAA
>CALAXS010000402.1 GCA_937895305.1 uncultured bacterium | reverse complement strand
CCATAACTACCCTCATCGTCGCCCTCCTTCTGGCCCTCCCTGCCGTCGCAGCGGAGTGGAAACATCCGCTGAAGAACTGGGCGAAGCTGGAGTCGCCGTTGGTGGAGGTCACCCCTTTCGTGTTCAAGGACAAGCTCTACCTCATGGAGAGCTGGCAGAATCAGTGGGAGCATCCGGACGATAAGGATGGCAGCCACTTCACCAAAGACGAGATTCGTATCCGCGACATGGCGGGCGACCGCATCGTCTCTACGCCGCTCATCGGGCATGGTCTGGGCATGGCCTTTGTCTGGGAAGACACGGTCTATGTCTTCGCCGGGAACTGGGCCGATTCAAAGAAGTGGAACATCCGCGAGATTCTCATGACCTCGTCCAATGACCTCAAGACCTGGACCGCGCCCAGGGTCGTGCTGCGTTCGGAAGACCACGAGAAATACTTCAACGTCTCGGTATGTCGCGGTAAAGACCAATTCATTATGCTCGTGGAAAGCAATGACAAGTCCTGGCCCACCTTCACCTTCAAATATTTCAGCTCGCCCGACCTCGTTAACTGGACGCCCATCCCCGATGCGCTCTATGGTGTGGATAAATACGTGGGCGGCCCGGCACTCTATTACGAAGGCGACACCTACTACACCCTCTACCTCCAATCCCTGGGCAAGGGCCACTACGAAACCCGCATTACCCGGTCCAAAGACCTGGTCCACTGAGAAGACGCCCCCGACGGTCGCCCCTTCGTCACCTACCAACCTGGGAACAAGATTCATCCCCTGCGCCCCGCCGAACTGCGCGAGACCAACGCCTCCGACGCGGAAATCTGCTATTGGCAAGGCAAGACCATCGTCTACTACACCGGCGGCGAACAACACTACGCCGGGGACCTCCAATACCGCGACTTTGATGGCACGCCACGGGAGTTGCTGGAGTGGTATTTTACGGAGTAGTGGCACGGGTTCCACTCCTTCTCCCCCTCGTTCCCATGCTCTGCGTGGGAATGCATCTCCCGAGGCTCTGCCTCGGATGACTAAGCATTACCCCTATAATAGTCATACCTGCGAAGGCAGGTATCCAGGAGACCCTGCAACGACAACCCGAAAACACACCTGGATTACCGCCCCTCTTGTCATTCCTGCGCAGGCAGGAATCTCCGCGTCAGCATGCGTAACCCAGGTTGGGACTGAGGCCGTAGCATTTCGGGTCTAGCACGCCTGTTTTCCGGAGCAGAGCTCCGGTGTATGCATTCCCAAGCAGAGCTTGGGAACGAGGAACCTTGTCACTGCACTCCCGCATACATCCTCGCCCCCCTTTTACAACCCGCGCAGAAACAGGAAATCCCAAGTCCATGCTCCGCCTATTAGTCAGAATGTAAACGCGGAGATTCCCGCCTCCGCGGGAATGACAAGGTAGTACGAACTTCCCTCGTGCTCATACTCTACGCGGGAATGCATATACCTTCTTTTCCCTGTATACTATACTTACCAGCACTCGGAGCAAACATTAACCCATGCGTCTTGTAAAACTAGCCACGGCCGCGGTATCCGTCAAGGTCGGTGATTTCACTGGAAACGCCGCGTGTCTTCGTGCTGCCATGAAGGCGGCGCAGAAGGACGGCGTGCATCTGCTCGTCACACCGGAACTTGCCATCTCCGGCTACTCGCTGGAAGACCGTATCCACTGGCCGGACATCATGCTCCAGTCCTGGGCGACGCTCACTGAACTGGCCGAAGAGAGCAAGGATATGTTTTGCTTCGTCGGGCTTCCTGTACGTCTCGGTCCGTTGACCTACAACGCTGCCGCCCTCATCGGGAATGGCAAGATCCACGGCCTCATCCTGAAGAAAAACATGCCGTCCTACTCCATATTTTACGAGGGCCGCAACTGGAACGAATGGGAAGGTGGCGTGACAGAAATTAACGGGGTACCTGCGGGTGACCTGGTTTTCGACTTGCCCTTTGGCAAGGTCACGGCGGAAATCTGCGAGGACCTCTGGACCGCCAATCCCCCGGCACTGGCGCGGGTGCGTCATGGTGCGGAGATCGTTTGCAACCCCAGCGCATCGCCCTTTACCCCGCGCAAGAACCAGGAGCGGAAGCGTCTCATCCTGGGGGCGGCCAACTCCCTCAAATCCATCTACGCCTATGCGAACATTCTGGGTTGCGACAATTCACGCCTCGTCTTCGATGGCGGTGGCATCATCGCCACGCCGGACAGGGTGGTCGCTCAGGGCGAGATCCTGTCGAAAGAAAAATGGACGCTGGCGAGTGGTATCGTGGACCTGGACGACCTGACGCGGATGCGGGCGGAAAACACGACCTGGCGCACGGCTTCTGACGATAACGGCGACACTATCGACACCATCAAGGCCGAGGGGGCATTCAAACCTGCCAGACTCAAGGACTACGTGGCCCAGATGCCCCGGTCCTTTTACGCGCCCAACACAACCAGGCCAAAACCTAAAGCAGATAAACGTAACGCCTATCTCGATGAACTCTTCGACGGCCTGGTCCTCGGTATGCGCGACTACTTCGAGAAAGTCGGTGCCTTCCAACGCTACCTCATCGCGCTGTCCGGCGGTCGCGACTCGGCGCTATGCCTCCTCATCGCGGTGGAAGCCGCCAAGTGGATGAACGAGGGCAAGGATAAAAAAACCTACGCCGACCGTATCAACACCATCTATCTCCCCAACAAAGCCTATAGCACCAGCGACACGGAAAATGCAGCCCGTGCCATGGCCGAAGAACTGGGTGTCCCTTTCCAGATTGTCTCCATCAGCGAAGAATCCGCGCTGGCCAAAGAGAAATCCGCCGAGATTCTGGGCGACGAAAAGCTCATCCACCCTCTCGCGCTGCAAAACCTCCAGGCGCGGGTGCGCGGTGCCATGATGCTCAACTGGGGCAATTCCGCCGGGGGCCTCGTCCTCGTCACGGCCAACCTCAGTGAGGCTGCGGTGGGGTATACCACTACGGGCGGTGACAACGAAGGCGGCTTCTCGCCCATCGCCAACATCCCCAAGTCACTCATCTCTGAATTACTCGATTACCTCGCAGACCGTGACGGTCTGAAATCCGTGAAGGACGTTCTCGCCATTCCCCCCAGCGCGGAACTGGCCGACGATCAGAAGGACGAAGACGACCTCATGCCTTATGTGGTTCTCGACGACCTGCTGTATCTCTATGCGCGGAAACGCCTATCTCTCGCCAACACCTGGCAGATTGCCTGTCTCCGTCACCCCGACTACGACCCGGAGCAGGTCCGTGCCTGGACCACCGATTTCGCGCGACGCTTCGCCCAGAACCAATGGAAACGCGACCAGCACCCCGTCTCGCTCAAAGTTATGGACCTGGACCTGGATCCAAAGACGGGGTTCCGCTTCCCGGTTACGCAGAGTATCCAGCATGAGCTGGATGATTTGGCCAAGGCCAAGCTCCCCAAGTAGCCCTTGCCGGGCGGGCAATGACTGGGAGGGTGTGTGCGGGATAGTTATGGTTTCGGCCCCGACTTGGGCGCGGATTCATTACGCGGAGGTCCCCGCCGCGAGGACGACAGGTTAGGTGGTGTCGTCGTTGCAACTATTTAATCCTGACACAAAAAATGCGCGACCCAACAGGGGCCGCGCATTGGAACAGTGAAATTGTCTTCGCTTTAGGGTACCACCACCACGATCGCACGACGGTTCAACTCACGCTGTGGAATTCCCACCCAGGGCGTTGACTCGCCAAAGGTCTTGGTACTCATGCGCGATGCAGCAATACCATGGTTCTGCAAATAGGTCTTCACTGAATTCGCACGACGATTGCCCAAGCCGATATTGTAATCCGTGGGTGCCAGATCGCAGGTATGACCCTCAATCACCACATCCACATCGGAATGCACATTCAGGTACTTCACGATCTTGTCGCATTCAATAATGCCATCAGGCCGCAGCACCGCTTTATCCAGATCGAAGAAGATCTTGTCAAAGTACATGGGCGGACAAACGAAGCATGGGCCATTCGCGAAATCACAGATCTTGCAATCCGGACCCACTTCACAGCAGCGCTTCGAGCCACGGCAATGGGGACACCCATAGGGACACTCTGTTGCAGGGGCTTTATCAAATTTCAGGTAATTCCCATTGGATATCGAGCGATTACCCCACCAGACACCTTGCTGCTGCTCCGCAGCCATTTCAGCGGCATCCATCGTCTCAACTTCCACCACATCAACTTCCACCATCGCAACTTCCACCACCTCGACTGCAGCATCCTGCGCCATGGCGAAACCACCCATCAACAACACCATAACCAACAATAAATTCCAAATAGCCGACTTCATGGTCGTCTCCTTGCGTTTCTCAAATCCAGCCGGGCAGCACAAAACGACCCAACCACACTTCCCGTACTCTACCCGGGATTCGTCAATAGTATACCCTAGTTGTACCGAAATTCATATTGGATTGCAACTTTATCTCCACCCCTTTAATATAGCAATTCCAAGTTCGTAAAAAAAGTTAATATTTATACTGGAAATTGTTGACTACCAGTGCACTATCCGGTATTCTAGTAGCCGTATGGGCATTGTACACAACGCCCATGATCTGTGTGCATAACACTTTAGCAGGAAAATAAAGGATCCCAGACATGATAGCAAAATGGCACCGCATCGGCTTGAGCCTCTTCATTGTAGCTACCCTTTGCACC
>CALAXS010000401.1 GCA_937895305.1 uncultured bacterium | reverse complement strand
CGAAATTTTGTTATCTTATTCGCGAAGGTCACGTCAGCATAGAACTGTATGTTTCTCATCGGGGTGCAATCACTATGGAAACCCTGGGTCGTGACAAACTTCTCGGCTGGTCCTGGTTTGTACCGCCGCATCAGTGGTGTTTTGATGCGCGCCCGATTGAGCTGAGTCGATTACTCCGTATCGATGCAGCGCAGCTTCAGAATATATGCGAGAGTGATCATGATTTCGGTTATTATTTCATGAAGCGGTTTCTCTCGGTAATTGCCGGGCGTCTCCATGCTACGCGTCTCCAACTTTGTGATATGTATGGTCCACAATTATAGGGTGTAGTTATGTATGCGCAGGCTTACAATCCCATGCTTCCCGTCCCGCACCGGATACAGCGTCTTCGGCGTGAAACCAAAGATACTTTTACGCTTGAACTGAGCAGTACGGCCCGTGTAAACCCGCCGTTCCTTCCCGGCCAGTTCAACATGCTCTATCTTTTTGGTGTGGGTGAGGTGCCCATTTCGATCAGTGGTGTTCCTGCACAGCCCGAGCTGCTGGTCCATACTACGCGCGCTGTGGGTGTAGTCACCAAGGCCATGGCCAAGCTGAAGATGGGGCAGATGATTGGCGTGCGCGGTCCTTATGGCACGGCCTGGCCTGCGGAAGTAGCGCAAGGTAATGATGTGGTCCTTATTGCAGGGGGTATCGGCCTTGCGCCATTACGTCCATTAATTTACAAAGTCTTATCAAATCGTGAACGCTATGGTCGTGTACTGCTTTTGTACGGTACCCGTAGTCCTGAAGAAATCCTCTATCGCAAGGAGGTTGAAACCTGGCGTAGTCGCTTTGATATGGAGGTATTGGTGACGGTAGATCGTGCAATTGGGAATTGGCATGGTCATGTGGGTGTGGTGACGAAAATTCTCCAGCATGCGCCCTTTGATCCGTACCATGCCAAGGCTTATGTCTGTGGTCCTGAAATCATGATGACGGCATCCATGGATGCGCTGGTGAAGCGTGGCGTGACGAAGGACAATATATATGTCAGTATGGAGCGCAATATGAAATGCGCCATCGGGCAGTGTGGCCATTGCCAGTTTGGCCCGAAATTTGCCTGTAAAGACGGGCCGGTTTTTCGCAGTGACACGATTTCACGTTACCTTGCTGTACGGGAGGTATAATCATGGCCATCAGAAAGGCACCCAAACTTGCGGTATGGAAGTTCGCTTCCTGTGATGGTTGCCAATTGAGTCTCCTCGATTGTGAAGATGAATTACTGGCTGTTGCAGGTCAGGTGCAACTGGCCTATTTCCCGGAAGCGACCAGTGCCGTCATGAAAGGGCCTTATGATTTGTCGCTGGTGGAGGGGTCGATTACCACCCCCCACGATGTAAAGCGCATTCAACAGATTCGGAAGCAGTCCAAATTTCTGGTTACTATCGGTGCCTGTGCCACATCGGGCGGTATTCAGGCATTGCGCAATTTTGGCGATGTGGAAGAATACACGCGTTATGTATATGCCCACCCTGAGTATATTGAGACACTCCAGCAGTCGACACCGATTGCACAGCATGTATTTGTAGACTTTGAATTGCGTGGGTGCCCCATCAACAAAATGCAGCTGCTGGAAGTGCTTAATGCCTTTCTCAATGAGCGCAAACCCAATATCCCCCGCTACAGTGTTTGTATAGAATGTAAACGTAGGGGTACGCCCTGCGTGATGGTAAGCAAGGGTATCCCGTGTATGGGACCGGTGACGCAGGCGGGATGTGATGCGTTGTGCCCGGCCTATAACCGGGGCTGTTTCGGGTGCTATGGCCCCATGGAAGCACCCAATCCCGAGGCCCTGAGTGCATCGTGGAAAAGTATGGGTAAAGATGAGAATGATCTAGTACGTGCCTACAGAACTTACAACGCCCATGCCGAGGCCTTCCAGAGGGAGAGTGAGCGCCATGCCCAGCAAAGGTAAATCGCGTACCATCAAGGTGGACTATATGGCCCGTGTCGAAGGGGAGGGTGCCCTTCATATCAAACTGAAGGACCTGCCCGATGGTACGGTTGAGGTACGGGATGCGAAACTCAACATTTTTGAACCTCCCCGCTTCTTTGAAGCGTTTCTCCGTGGAAGGGAATGGACGGAAGCACCGGACATCACGGCACGTATCTGTGGTATTTGCCCTGTTGCTTATCAGTCCAGCAGTATTACTGCAATGGAAATGATCGCGGGTGTGACCGTGCCCCAGTCCATCCGCGAACTGCGTCGATTGATCTATTGCGGTGAATGGATTGAAAGTCATGTGCTCCACCTGGCCATGCTCCATGCGCCCGATTTTCTGGGTTATGATGATGCGATACAGATGGCCCAGGATCACCCGCAGGTGGTAAAGGATGCGCTGCGTCTGAAAAAGCTGGGCAACGATATTATGACCTGCGTTGGTGGGCGGGAGATCCATCCTATCGCCATGAAGGTTGGGGGCTTCTATAAGACACCGACCGTGGAAGAGCTTCAGGCTTTTTTGCCTGAGCTGGAGTGGGGCCTGGATGCAGCACAGGCTTTGACGGATTTAGTTGCAACGTTTGAATTTCCTGATTTTGAACGAGACTATGAATTTGTAGCCATGCGCCATCCCGATG
This sequence comes from uncultured bacterium, assembly GCA_937895305.1. Classification (GTDB taxonomy): domain Bacteria; phylum Hydrogenedentota; class Hydrogenedentia; order Hydrogenedentales; family JAEUWI01; genus CALAXS01. The sequence continues at coordinate 2,519 of CALAXS010000401.1, read as the reverse complement.
AATATCCCCTTTGGGAAGGTCGCATCGTTTCGAACAAGGGCCTGGACTGTGAATTGGCCGAATTTTTCGACTACATCGAAGAAGAGCATGTTCGCCACAGTACTTCGTTGCATTCCTTCATCAAGGCCCGTGGCGAGTATCATGTCGGTCCTATGGCCCGCTTCAATCTGAACTTTGATCAGCTTACGCCGTTATGTCAGGAAGTCGCGGAAAAGTATGGTGTGGCACCGCCTGTATTGAATCCGTTTAAAAGCATCATCATTCGATGTGTTGAAACCCTTTGGGCCATTGAGGAATCCATACGGATTATTAAGGGGTACACCCAGCCTGATGCACCTTCCGTACCTGTTGCCCCCAGGGCCGGGCGTGGTTATGGCTGTAGCGAGGCACCGCGCGGGATTTGTTTCCATACGTATGCGATTGACGATAAGGGCATTATTCAGGATGCGCGAATCGCACCACCCACAGCACAGAATCAGAAATCCATGGAGTCCGACCTTGCCCTCCTTGTACCGACGATTGGGCATTTGGACGATGCTGCATTGACCTTGAAATGCGAACAGGCCATCCGCAATTATGATCCCTGTATTTCCTGTTCGTGTCACTTCCTGAAGTTGGAAATTGATCGTGAGTGACACCACGCATAAGGGTCGCATTCTGCTTATTGCAATGGGGAACCCTAATCGTGGGGATGATGCGCTGGGGCCATATCTGGGCATGAAGTTGCGTAAAACCTTACCTGAACTTGTGGTATTTTGTAATTATGATGGCGATGGTGCCGGGCTGATGGCGCAATGGCATCTCAAAGATTGGGTCTATGTAATTGATGCGGTGGCTTCCGGGCAGGAACATGGAACGCAGTATATTCTGGATGCCCATGAGAAACCGCTGCAATCCCAATTTTTCCACTATTCATCCCATGCCTTTGGTCTGAGTGAAGGTGTTGAAATGGCGCGGGTGCTGGATCGGCTTCCGGAGCGACTCGTAATTTTCGGGATTGAGGGGAAGGACTATACCCATGGTCACGAGATGACGGAGGTGGTGCGTCTGGCCAGTGAACAGCTGGAAGTGGAAATCCAAAAAACGCTTCAGCAGGCCGTTGAGGAGCATGAGCAGCTTTATGCATGAATTGGGACTCATACGGAATGTACTGGAACGGGCACTGGAAATAGCGGAGGCCCATGGAAGTTTGCCTGTAGAGTCGGTGCATCTGCGGGTTGGCGACTACCAGAATATTGTCCCGGAACTATTTTCCTTTGCCTTTGAAGCGGCCCGGGTGGATACCCTTGCGGCCGATGCAACGTTGACCTGGGAATCGGTTCCCCTCAAGGTACAGTGCGATAACTGTAAAACCCTATATATGCCTGAATCCCTGATTTGGAATTGTCTCACCTGTGCGAGTAATGCTGCTACACTCGTAGAGGGCAATGAGCTTGTCCTGGATCATGTTGTATTGCAGGAACCTGAAACAGCAGTCGCCGATACGCAAGGAGCAAGTGTATGGAAATCCCGGTAGTCGAAAAAGTCCTGAAGCTGAATGATGACATCGCAGCGGGTGTGCGCAAGCGATTGCTGGCGCATCATGTTTGTACCCTGAACATCATCAGCGCTCCGGGCTCGGGTAAAACCACATTGCTGGAGCGTTCCTTTGGGGAATTGAGGGAAGATCTGAATCTTGCGGTTATCGAAGGCGATCCCGATACCACCCTGGATGCGGAGCGAATTGCAAAGCACAATATCCCTGTGGTGCAAATCGAAACCGCAGGGGGCTGTCACCTGGAAGCGAATCTGGTGGACAATGCCCTGAATAATTTTGATCTGGATGCGGTGGATCTGCTCTTCATTGAGAATGTCGGTAACCTGGTTTGCCCCTGTAGTTTTGATCTTGGCGAGACCTGTCGCGTGGGTATTGTGAGTACACCGGAGGGCCATGATAAACCTGCAAAGTATCCGCGTCTCTTTAAGGAAGCGGATGTAATAATTTTGAATAAAATCGACTTGCTGCCTTACTTGAACTTTGATGTAAATGTGTTTCGCGAATACATCGCTCAACTTAATCCTGCTGCGCCTGTTCTGGAGCTGTCCTGTACTACAGGGGAAGGGCTGGATCAATGGATTGCCTGGCTCAAAAATATGGTAAAGACCTAAATACTGCTACCCATCAACAGATTCGCTATGCCCTGCGATTAACCGGGCTGGTGCAGGGGGTCGGGTTTCGCCCTTTTGTCTATCATCTGGCGAAGGAATATGCGCTGGGTGGTTTTATATTGAACACTTCATCGGGTGTGGACATCGAAGTGGAAGGGGATAACCATGATGTTCTCCAGTTCACGTTGCGCCTGTCCCGTGAAGCACCTGCGTTGAGTCATATTGAATTTTTGGAATGTCACGTCATCCCTGTGGCGGGGACAACATCCTTTAGTATCAAAAGTAGTATGCTGGATGAAGTGAAGAGTCCGTGGCTCTTGCCGGATCTGGCTCTGTGTTCAGACTGTCGTGACGAGTTATATGAACCCAGG
>CALAXS010000400.1 GCA_937895305.1 uncultured bacterium | reverse complement strand
GATATTTTTGACTACTTCACCGCGCTTCCACCCCTTGGAAGCACCCTTCACTTTCAAATCTTTTATCAAACGTACAGAATCCCCATCATTGAGGACGACGCCATTACTATCTTTTGCTTCCATGGTATTGCCTTTTTCGGGATGAAGACCCCGGTAATTGTGAAATAGCTGACACCGCAGTAGTATACCGCGCCGGGAATGACAAATGCCTATAATGAAAATAGGGGTAACCTTTTTATTAATCCCATGGTCTACTTCTATGGCATTGACTCTGAATTACCTCTTTTGCAAGTGTAGTCTTGCTACTTTTCTTTGGGTTATTTTGGTATAAAGACTGAGGCCTGGTTACTGTATACTGGCGAGGTCTGGTCCCTTTCACGGGGCTGGGTCATTTGTTTTGTTGCATATACTACTTTGCGCAATCACGTTTGGGAGATGATTCGATGAAATTCCGTATTCTTATATTAACCGCTATGCTTGTTGCGCCACTGTTTATGGGGCAATCGTCGTTTAGTGCTGCGCAAGCGGATGAGATAACAGTTACCGAAACGGATTGGGCCTGGTGGCGTGGCCCGAATCGTAATGGGGTAGCCGAAGCGAATCAGACACCACCTTTACAGTGGGATGACGAAAAAAATATCTTGTGGAAGAGTCCTGTGCCCGGTCGTGGTTATGGATCGCCTATCGTCGTAGGGGATAAGATCTTTCTGGCGACTTCGGATGAGGAGCAGGAGATTCAGTCCGTGCTGTGTTATGACCGGAATTCCGGCAAACAGCTTTGGAAGACGGATGTGCATACGGGGGGTACCAATCCTTCGGAGCGCGAGGGAAATCCACGGTGGTCCAAGGCCTCGTCAACAGCCGCATCAGACGGACAACGTGTATTTATTAATTTTTTCAATAGTGACGCGGTGTTCACCACCGCATTGAGCCTGGATGGCAAACAACTCTGGCAGAAAAAGGTCTGTGATTACGCAGTTCACCAGGGCTATGGTTCTTCTCCTGCGATATATGGGCCCCTGGTCATCGTTGGTGCAGATAATAAAGGTGGGGGTGTGGTTACGGGTTTTGACCGGGTAACGGGCAACGTAGTATGGACTACCAAGCGGGCGGAAAAACCAAATTATGCTTCACCGATTATCCTGCATATTGATGGGAAGGATCAGCTTGTATTCTCGGGACAAGATGTTGTTTCAAGTTATGACCCGTTAACGGGCGAAAAGAACTGGGAGTTTGAGGGAGCGACTACCGAGTGTGTAACTTCGGTGGTTACAGACGGCAAGTATGTTGTGACCAGTGGCGGTTATCCCAGCAACCACATTGCCGTGGTGCGGGCAGATGCATCCGGCGAGGTTGTTTGGCGAAATGAGACCCGCGTCTATGTTCCTTCCATGCTGGTGCATGCGGGGCATCTTTATGGTGTGACCGATTCGGGTGAAGCTTTCTGTTATGCCCTGGATAGTGAAACACCCCTGTGGGAAGAGCGGCTTCGCGCAAAGTTTTCTGCGTCGCTCGTACTGGTGGGTGAGCATATCTTTGCCACCAGTGAAAAGGGCAGTACGTTTATTTTTAAAGCAAACCCAACAGCCTTTGAACTGGTCCAGGAAAATACGATTGAAGTCGAAAACATTCAGGCTACCCCTGCTATCTGTGATAGCAAGATCTATATGCGCGTAACCCGGGAAATTGAGGAAGAGCAACAGGAGATGCTGTACTGTATCGGGCAAAACAACTAAGGTCTGCGGGATTACTTTGGAGCTACTCCACGTTTCCTGGTCTGTTCAGGGTGCACGTTTCATCTCAAGCCCGCTACGTTGGAAAAAATTCTGGCGCAAGGTCCGAAACCGGGGCTGCGCTTCTACGCCTTCGATGAATTGTCCTGCGTCACTCTGTTCATCAATCTGCTGTTTCTTCTATTGCTCAACCGACGTGATGTCTATGAAAAATTCAACAGCACGTTGCCCATACTTTTTAAATTCTGTTTTATACTCTTCTTTGTCTCGGGAGCCATGGGGGGTGCGTGGCCACCCGGTCGTAACTTTATAGCCCTGGGTTTCCAGACTTTTCGCATAGTGCCGGGCAATTTCAAATCGGGTATCCAGGGAGCCACACATTATCAGGAAGGGGATGTCTCTTGCCTGGGGCAGGGCTGGTATTCCAGCAACCCCGGCCACGCGCGGCGTGAACAGGGTATTCAACCGTTCTGGCACACGGTGCACATTGTCAGGATTGGAAAGAAACTTATCCGGGATGTCTACCATGCCAAACGTCTCTATCAACAATTTCCCGTCGGGTGTGGTCCAGGTCCCGGCAGCGAAGGGTGCAACGGCTTTGACCAGCGCGGGATAGCTATAGGCGAAACGATGGGAAAACTGCCCGCCCCGTGAGTAGCCTGTTAACAGGATCTTGGGGTGAAGCTTGTATTGCGCATGCAGGTCTTCGAGTATCGCCTGGAGAAAAGCACCTTCACCCAAGGCCGGGAACCGACTCGACTGCATGTCCTCATTGGAAAAACTTGGCGAGACTACAATCGCATCCAGGTCCATCTCGTCTACTACGGACCGAATATCCTTCGCTAAAAAATGCGTACTACCGTTGCCCCCACCCCCATGCACTGTGACCAGAGGCCAATAGATTTTTTCTGCTTCGTATCCGGAAGGGAGATGCACATAGTACGTCCGCTCAACACCTTTGAATTCGAGGGTGCGACGAAGTAAATCTTGCTGTTCTGCGGATGCTTTACCCGGTGAGAATAAAAAAACACTCAATATACCAAAGCAAATGATTGTTCTTCTGTGATGCATTCTTCAATCCACCTTTGCCCTAAATATAGCGTTGCACCCAGGGATCTAATGCTGGCGCTGATAATATCGACTCTAGCCCATCATATCGCGAATCTGGTGGGATACCTGATGCAGCTGTTTTTTATCCATACGCCCGACAATCTTTCGAATAACTGGGGCCATGACACGCTGTACGCTGGTTACGCCCATATTCGCAGT
>CALAXS010000399.1 GCA_937895305.1 uncultured bacterium | reverse complement strand
AGAGCAGATGGTTTTAGAGGAATCAAACATCCCCTCACCGCCGCTTCTTTCCCATCTGAGTCCATCCGTGTTCTCTGTGCCCTCTGTGGTTAAAGGTATTTATTTTCCGTCCCCTTCCTCAACCCGTGAAGGTCGCGACAAAATAAAGGCCAACACCCCAACCCCTATTAATACCACCACCGCCTTGATATAGACCGACACATCCACAAAGACTACCGTAAAGCTGAACAGCACCACAATCATCACCGTCGATAGGACCTTCGCCCCGGGACGAATCACCCCATGGTTTTCCCAATCCTGAATTAGCGGCCCCAGCGTCTTCGTCCCCAAGAGCCACCTATGCAAGCGTGGACTTCCCTTCGAATAAAAATAGGCCGCCAATATGGCCAACGGCGTAGTCGGGAGCAATGGCAAAAAAATCCCGATGATGCCTATGACCAGGCACAGGCTCCCCAATACGATAAACACAATATTTTTAGTTTGTTTAATCACGCTTCGTCAACACCCCAATCGCCTCATCGTACAATGCCAGCACCTTCGCCCGCTCCCCATCATTGGTGTACTCACCTACCTCCCTAATTAACACCTTCGACGCTTCCAGCTCCGCGATTAAGCTCTTCGCCGCATCCGCCTTAAATGCACGCTCGCCATTCATGGTGATATAGACCGGACTCGTATGCCCGAACAACGGCTTACCATAGGCATTAAACCCCGTTGACAGCGCACCCGGCTTATCGTACGAACCCCCATGAAAAGGAACCCGCAACGCCACCCACCCTGCTTCCTCAATCGCTATCGCCTCCTCAATCACCGCCTCATAAAAACCATCCCTGGATACAACGTTCACTTCCGCGACCACATCCCCATTCACCACCACCTCAACAAGGCCAAAATCATCCCGCCCCACAACGCGCCCCTTCACTGCCACGGTCCCCGATTCCGTTAATCCAATCGTTTCTCCCAATCCATGCCCATCCACCGTCAACGAAAGCAACGGCCCATTACTGATGAACGACTTACCATCGCGCAACGCCGCCAGCCAGCTCTTCGTACTTACAGGCCCATCCACCGCCACATAGGTCATCGCCATATCCTTAATAAACCAATCCGTCCCCGTCGCAAACGGCACCTTCAGCCCCACATTCAAATACCGATACGGCCCCGCTGCATAACTCCCCGTGCTCCCTTCATCAAAAATCGTGTGCCCGTCAATGATGCCATGCAACCAGCTCGGGATATCCTCAAGCCCCCGCGTATTATGACACCACAACGTCGTCGCACCCTGTGCCCGCGCTACTTCAATCCCCGTACGCAACACCCCGTCATCATTTCCCACCTTCATGATGTCCGCACCAAAACTCGCCGGTAACACCAGGTCCTGAATATCCAGAAACATGACATGACCATAGCCCGGCTGCTTCGGGAAATTATGCCGATACTCCTCGCCCCACCCAAAGAGCACCCCGGACTCCGAGGAGAAGCGCGCCAGATCTTCTCGCGTAAATCGATTCGAAGTATAATTTTCGTCCGCCCCCGTCCGCTCCAGATACGACAAAAATACCACATCACACCCATCCGCCCGCGCCACCTCCGTCGCATACTGCTCCGCCGCCCTGGGACTCATCCGCTGCAAATGGAGATGCACATTCCCCGATACATAGCCCGCTTCCTCACGATTATAAATGCGCTTCAACGGAATGCTGAGCGATGTGGTTGACGGTGCCAATTCCGCCGAAGCTACCGCCCACTCCAACCCGTTAAACGCCTCAACCATCAACGGCTCCTTCGGCAACGACAGCACCTGCACACCAGACAACACCGACCAGCTATCCATGTGACTAAACGCTGCAGGTCCCATGCTGCGCTCGCTCAGCCCCGCAGTCCGGGACAATAACTTCGGCACACCTACCAGCTTTCCCCTGCCATCCCGCACCCGAATCAACCCATCCAACGCTGCACCAGTCGCTTCATCCACCAACCGCAGCACCACCTCACGCAACGGAAATCCAATCGGCACATCAGTCCGACTCAACAACAACGCCTCCGGCTGCGGTCCCGGCCGATCATGCCCCCCATCATGCCCATACGCACCCACCCCCACAAAAATACACACCCAAAATATATAAAATGCACGCACGCCCAACGCTCCAAGATGTTCAACCCATACTCCCCGACACCCTAGCACACAAAACACCACAATGCACTACAGTGTGCCACCATGTTGTTTGTTCCCCGTCCCCTTTAGTTCCCTATCCCCTTTTTATTTCTGTAAGTGTTCACTAATTCACCGACAGGAATTTTCCCCCCTCGTTCCCACGCTCTGCGTGGGAATGCATACAGACTCCATATTCGTGGTCGGTCTGGCTGTCACCATACATACTTAAAAACTCGCCTGGGTTCCCACGCACAGCATGGGAACCAGCACGGCTCGCTATGCAACCTCTTCTTCCCTTGTCATTCCCAACGCGATTGGGAATCCCCCTAACGGTATCCCATCCAACCGCCGGAAGCATACACCCCCCCCCTCTGTGATCTCTGTGGCACTATGTTGTTTGTCGCCCGCCCGGCAAGGGCTAGCAACACCCACCGTCATCATCACCCACATTCCCATCCCCCTCGCCACAACCAAAGACCCCGAAGTGCCGACTGCGATCCCCCGTCACCTCAAAGTGGGGCGCGTACCGCGTCTCACTCAACATGGCCGCCGTGTTACCACACACCAGCATAGGCCGCCCTGTCTCCAGCACATGATGATCATCCAGCGCGAAGCGATGGGGCGCATGGTTCACCGTGCCTTTATACGTCGCCACTTGCCCATAATCCTCGCAGCAATCCTCCATGCTATCCAGCTTGAACGCGCGCACCGTCACCGACTCGAACTTTGCCATACCAATTTTCGCATCCACTTCGGCATCCTCAATCGCGATGGGCGAACGCCCCACCACCCGATGGTCCTTACACCCCAGGCCCTGTAGCAACCGACGGAAATCTTCCAGGTACATAGCCCCCGACAAACATTCCCCCAGCAAGACCGGGTCATTCATCAGCCTGGGATCCAAGCGACGATCCGCGAAGACATCACTGAAATACAACTCACCCCCCGGCTTCAAGACCCGAAAGATTTCACGAAAGACCTTCGGTTTATCTGGCGACAAATTCAACACACAATTCGACACCACCACATCAACTGATGCATCCGCAATCCCCGCCCCCGCCAAATCTTCTATGTAGCCCTCGCGAAAATCTACATTCGATTTTTCAAACCCAAAGGTTGCCATCTGCTGCGATTCATACTTGCGCGCCACCGCCAACTGCTCCGCCGTCATGTCCACACCAATCACCCGACCCGACGGACCCACCAGCTTCGACAACAGGTATACATCCCGACCCGTCCCACAGCCCAGGTCCAGCACCGTGGTACCTTCCAGGGCCTCCGGGATGGGTGACCCGCACCCATAAAAACGTGCCAGGATCTCGTCCTCAATCTGGCCCAGAATTTCCCGGTGATGCATGGGAACGCTTTCCATGGAACAGCACGCCGAAGTCTTCAAATCCTGCTGACTGCCCAGAACCTTGCCATAGTATTCCTGGACATCATTATTAGTTTTTTCGTTCGTTTGCTCAATTACTGTGGCCATGAAATCCCCATAAAAAACGAAATTTTAATATATTTTCGTTCTTTTTTCGATTTATTTAAGATAATCCGTTTCGGGTG
>CALAXS010000398.1 GCA_937895305.1 uncultured bacterium | reverse complement strand
CGACCGCACCTTCCAACTCCTCCTTGATGAGGATTTTCTCCATGGTATCGGCACCTACACCATAGAGGGCCTTGATAGCTTTTTTAACTTCATCTGGTGTCGCGACTACAGGCTCAATACGCTTCTTCAGCACCATGCGGATATCATCCTGCAAATGTGAATCCAGCGGATCGGTAATCGCAATGACCAGTGTGCCGTTCCGTTCTTGAATGGGAACGAAGCCATAGTGCGTTACATAACGGGCAGGGACCGTTTCAGCTATGCTTTCCGGTATGTTTTCCCGGGAGGGTACAACAAAGCGCATCTCACAGAAATCTGCCAAAGAACGATAGAGGGCTTCATCGGTGGCATAACCCATCTGCGGGATGACCTCCAGCAGGCTGAGTCCCTTTTTAGCGACTTCCGTCTGAGCGCGATCCAGCTGGGTATCATCCAGGATACCATCACGTATCAGATGCTTTTCAAAGGCCTGCAATCCAGGCATACGCTTCCTCCAGAGTGGACGGGTGATAGCTGTAGTTTACAGACTATAAGTGCCTGATAGAAAAGGATGTTAGCACAATCATGGATTTACCTGCAAAACTCGTATTGAGCAGGCTCCCCTGGGGCTCGACCGGGCAGGCGCCCAATTCATCCAGTGCTACCTGAGCCGCTTGGGCCAATGCTGGCACGGTTTGCGGAATTTGGCAGAATGCAGCACGTGCACGATCCTTATCCTTCATCTCTTTCCAGTACACTTCACCCAGATGATAATCCACCTGGGCCAGTGCAATGGGATTGGTACACTTGGTCCGAAGTGCTTCAAGGCCAGCAGCCTGAAAAGCACCGCCTGTTGATTCAAGACCGCCCACACTGGCGCGCATGGCATCCACTGCAGCAGAAGCAATCAATGTACCCGGATACTGGACAATGACATCCTCAAGTTTTGCAAATTGTTCATCACTACTCGCCATTGCCTTATTCAGCGCCAGGAGCGGGGCATAGTCTTCCTGCTGGGTCGATTCCAATAGCCCCAGCCGTTTGTGCGCACGGGGTTGATAAGACCAGAAATCAGGATGATTAATACGCAAGGCAGCATAGGCTTCCTGTGCTTCAGCAAAACGCTGTCCATGGTCATATTCCAGCTGTGCCAACTTTAACTGTGCATCCTGCACATTGGGATCATCTGGATTCTCTTCGATAGCCTTGGCCAGTACCAATACAGCACTGTGATCCCGTTTAATCTGAAGTTGTGTAGCTTCGTCCAATGCCAATTCCATGGCAGAGGGTTTCGCGTCCGCATTCTCTTCACTCTTGCTGGCTTCCTCCGATACAGCATGCTTCTTTTCTACGCGCTCTACAGAGATGTACTGATAGGACAATAATCCAACGAGAAGGATGGCAAATAAACCTGCTACATGAAGGGGATTCCAAAAACTTTTTCGGACAGGGATCTCGCGGATGGATTCCTCCAGGATAGGACGCAAATCCCCCTGATATGCTGGTGATTCTGTCGGAAGGTTTTTTACAAATGCACTAAGCTCTTCAAACTCCTGGCGATACTCAGGGTTCTTTTCCAGTGCTTCATCCAGAAAATGCTGATCTTCAGTTGACAGCGGCTCATATATTGATGCTGCTATCAGACC
>CALAXS010000397.1 GCA_937895305.1 uncultured bacterium | reverse complement strand
AAAGTGGAATATTATTTTTATTTTGGACAGCAACGTACCGAATTCCTACTCCCCCCACCGATACACGGTAACGTCCTCACTGGACGCATCATCCAGCCGTGTCATGTGTTCTTCTATCCAGTGGAACTCCGCATTGAGTTCTTCGGTGATACCGCCATAGTGGCGCCAGTATTCGAAGCGACGACTTTCGGAAATGTAGTAGCCCCGGGGGTGTTCCGCGATGAAGGTTTTCAATTCGTCGAGTGACCCTAATCCCGCGACACCGGACTCCTGTTTTTCCCACAACTGATAGCGATTGGGGAACCAGTTGTCGACGTGCCCGGTATAGTACAACACAGGTAACCAGGTGGTGGTGAGAATAGCATCGTCGGGCGTGGCGTGTTCTTTCACCCAGGTACAGGGTTCCCGCCACTGGGGGATGCGTCGTGCCAGGGTCTGGCTTGTCCCGCTGGCGGTCTCCAGACTATCCCCCACAAGAGAGAGGGTACTCTGGCCCAGGCGCATGGCAAAGACTGCGATGACGAGGCTGAGGGGGAGGTAGAGCATGGATTTGCGTACACGCAGGGCGATGGTGCCGAGCATGACTACCCCATACCCCGCAAGCATGCAATAGAGGGGGAAGGCGAAGAATAGGAAGCGCGGTCGACGGTAGCCGATGAAGAGGGACAGGATGATGAGGGGTACCCAAAAGGCCAGTGCAGCCAGCCAGCCCCTGCGCCCTTCGCGCCAGAGGAGCGTCACGCTTCCTACAATCACTGTGATCATGAGGCCCAGGCTGTGGTTGTCCATAAGCCAGCGCAGATAATAATTACGTATGAGCCGTTGCGGGTCCACGAGCCGTCCGCCGATACCCGTCTCGAACACAGCGGACTGGTCGGCACTGTTGGGATTGTAGAGGAGCACCGCCAGTGTCGCGACACCCAGAACGAAACAGGCCAGCACCGTCACGCCATAACGCGTCTTGATGTTGCGTTCCAGCGCGATGATGATCATCGCCAGTCCCCCCACCGTACCCAGCGCGAGGATGGAGTGGTAGGAGCAGAGAACGCCGAGCACATAGCCCACACAAGCGACGACAGCCCATTGGATGGCCTTGCGTGTATCTGCGGCCGTCCAGGCTTGCCAGGTGCCCAACAGCGTGATGAGATAGGCCAGCATCTGGAGTTCATACATCCGCGCCTGACGTGCCCAGGCTACCTGCCAGGGTGAAATGCAAAACAGGAAGAGGGTGCAGAGTGCTGCATTGCGTCCCAGGAGCTTGCGCGTCAGGACATAGAGGAGGAGCGTGTTGATACCTGCCAGGAGTACCGAGGGGAGGCGCACCACGAATTCGCCGGAACCGAGCACCTTGACAAAGGCCGCCAGCAAGAGGTTGTAGGCCGATGAGCTGGGGTAGAGGACACCACTCGGCAGGGTCAGCCCATGGCCATTCGCAAAGTTCTGCGCGACGAATACATGGACCAGTTCATCGTGCCAGAGGCTGGGTACGCCGAGGTTACGCAGCCCGGACCAGAGGCACCAGAGCAAGGCAAGTGCAAGGATAGCCCATTCCCACAGGGCATAAGGCGGTCTTGATTGCTCGGATTTTTGCATCATCTTGTTCTGCTCTTGTCCAAAATAGGTTTGAAAACTGTACGAATAAGTCTGTATATAAAGACCTACCACCACTTTGTGTATCGCAAGGTCTCAACCTCACCTGTCATTGCGAGGAGCGCAGCGACGTGGCAATCTAGCTTGGCCCAGACGACTGGACAGTGGTCGTCACGTCTCCGAAATCATGCCATCCGGTCCAAGCCAGATTGCCGCGCCTCGTTATACTCGGCTCGCAATGACGTGGTTTTTGGAGTCAATGTTGAACTGTATATTTTATCTTGGACAGTAGTCATCTTGTTCCATCCTTGGCGATGGCCTATTGTAGTATCCCCGTGCGCCTTGAGCAAATGATGCAGGAACACTACAATCTAATTTGAGAGGCATTGTTGTTTCTATCCGAATTTAATACGATTGCCTCTATAAAGCGCGTCATTGCGAGGAGGCTCCGCCGACGTGGCAATCTTCCATGAGAAGGCTATGTC
>CALAXS010000396.1 GCA_937895305.1 uncultured bacterium | reverse complement strand
GAACGACTCTTCCTCATTGGCGGGATCATCTTGCTTATTATCGGGGTGGGCATCAGCGTGTCCGGCGTTACCGAATCACTCTCCAACGATCCCGGTGTGCCTGCCAATGTAGCTTCCGCATCCAGACTCATCGGTGTCGTCAGTCTCCTGCTTGGACTCTTTGTGCTTCTCGTTACCGTTGTCCGCACTGGCCAGGATATTGATGAAATGGCCGAGCGCTTCTGGCACCTTGCAGAACACATCACAGAAGGTTTCATACTCAGTACCGCAGAGGGTACCGTCTTTTTGGTGAACAAGCAATTCCTGAATATGTCCGGACTATCCGAAGAGGATGTGCTGGGTAAAAATTCCATGGAGCTGGCCCGGCAACTCGAAATCGAACCCATACAAGAGCATCTTGCGAAACGGAGCAAGGGTATCTCATCCGAATACGAAGTGACCTGGCGAATCCGCGGTGAAGCCCGACGGCTATCCTTTAGTGGTAATCCGATTTTTAATGCTGCCGGGCAACACACCGCCACCCTGGCCACAGTGCGAGATATTACGGAACAACATCAGCTTGCCCAACAGGTAGAAAAATATACCGAAACTTTGCAGGAACTGGTTGAAGAACAAACAAGTAAGCTACAACGCTCCGAAGAGCGATTCCGCCATTTGCTCTATTCCATGAATGAAGGTTTTTTGACCCTGGATGCCGATAACAAACTTCTCTATGCGAATGGTCGCATAGCCGATCTGCTTGGTTATGATGAAAACGAACTTATCGGCATGCCCATACTTAATCTCGTTGAAAGTAAAGGGCGTATGCCCCTCATTAATATGCTCGCCAAAGGTGCTGACCTCGACCCGGCCCAGGCACGACGAGAGATTAGTTTCCTGCGAAAAGATGGCCAGGTCATCCCCTGCGTTATTGCAGCAAGCTACCTCGAAAAGACAGACGAAGCACGGGCACTTATATCCCTTGTGGTCACCAGTGTTCACGAACTCAAACGTATGCAGGATGAGCTGACACAACATGCCAAGGAACTGGAAGAGGTCAACGAAGAACTGCGTACCCACGACCGTGCCAAAGACAGTTTCCTATCCAATGTGAGCCACGAACTGCGCACCCCGCTCAGTACGATTCAGGGCTATGTCGAGATGTTTAACGCCCTTAGCCTTGGTGATCTTAGCGAGAAACAGAAAAAAGCACTCAATATCATGGAGCGGAATATTGACCGTCTCCTCAGTCTTATTAACGAGATGATCGAATTTAGTCGTATGGAAATCAAGGGCATACAACTGGGCATTATGCTCTTCTCACCCGCCCGCCTCATAGAAGAGTCAGTCGCCAGTTTCGCTCCCCAGGCTTTGGTAAAAGACATTACCCTGGCCATGGAAGGCGATGAAGTGCCTCTGACGGCCTGGGCAGACCGTGCAAAGCTGGCCCAGGTACTCGGGATATTGTTGAATAATGCTATAAAATTCACGGGATATGGCGGTACTATCAAAACCCGTATTTTCAGCAAACCCAATCATACCCTGGTTATTCAGGTTGTGGATGATGGGATCGGTATTGCAGCGGATAAACACGAAAAGATATTTGAAAAGTTTTTTCAGGTGGACAGTACCAAGTCCCGTCGCTATGAAGGTACGGGCATCGGCCTTTCCATTGCCAAGAGTATTGTCGAGGCGCACCACGGTATGCTCAGTGTCCAAAGTGAACCCCATGTGGGCACTACTTTTACCATCACCCTGCCAGAGGCATTGTTTAAGCAGGACTATGACCCCAAAGATGCAGAAGACTTTCAGGGGTTACGTATCCTTCTTACGGCCGAAGGCGAATCTTTCCGTGAATCAGCCAGTGATATTCTTCGTTCCTGCGGTGCCATTGTGGATAGCACCGATAGTGGTCATGCAGCAGTCCGTGCAGCGGAATTGTTTATGCCCAATATCATCCTTATCAGCGATTCCCCAAAAGAGCTGGGCAGCGGAACTACAGTGAGTCTACTGCGTGAAAGTATGGTTACGCAGGATGTCCCCATTGTCGTATTTACCTCGGAAGCCATATCACAGCTGGAAGAAGCCAGTTCGGTCTGGCAGGACACCTACTATATCCTCAAGCCCTTTACGGCGCATGTCATGCTGGAACGTATCAGCATGATCTGTAATAAAAAACATATTGTAACGGCACTGGAAGAAGCGACTACACATCAACCCGAACGTGAACCTAATGCGCATGTACTCATTATTGATGCTGACCCGGGATTTTTAGAGTGGGTAGAGCTGGGCCTCCATCACCGAAAGATCCCCTGCTGTTGTGCCAATGAGCCTAACCAGGGGATTCAGATGGTACAGCACGATCCCCCGGATGCCATCTTCCTGGATATTGATTTGCCACAAACCAAGGTGGAGGAACAATTGCGCAACCTGCAAGAAAATGAGTTCACCAGGGGCATCCCTATTTACAGCATGACGGGCCTTCCCGGAACGCCTGTATTGAATGATGCTATTGCTGGAACGCTCCACAAACCCTTTAAAATTGATGCCATGTCGGCCCTCGTGCCACAACGTACCACCACAGAATCCGAATAATGCCAACAACAATAACCAATCAGCACAAATACTTAAAAACACAAACCAACAGAAGCAACGTC
>CALAXS010000395.1 GCA_937895305.1 uncultured bacterium | reverse complement strand
ACCCGAAGTTGTACTTTAGAATCTATGGAAGAGCATCCACTGCATTCCGAACGGGCGGTGCTACCCGTATCTACCCCTACAAAGTCGATTGGTTCGGGATTGGTTGCGCTGGACGATGCCCCAATGGAACAGGCATACAATAACAAAGACGTATCTTCATCTGATAAATCAAATACGGATGACAAACCGCGCTCCAGTTTGCTGGAACCCATGGACGGTGATACGAGTCATCCGTAATACGCTAGAACCTTAGGATGGTGGCGCGCCCCCTGCTGGCTCGGTGAGAATCACCAGTTTCTTCCCCCCCACCTTACGTGCGACATCGATAACCCCGATCCAGTTTTCAAAGACGGCGTCTTTATCGCCTTCCAGCACCAACGAATTCTCCGGGTTTTCATGCAGAATTCCCTCCAATCGCGCTTCCAATTCACCCAGGTTCACGGATTCACTATTAATAAAGATTTCGTCACGGCCCCGTACCGTTATAGTCGTCTTGGCCTGTTCCTCCTGCGCACCGGTCGTTTCAGCCTGTGGCAGGGCGATATCGATGCCCATGCTGGTCCGAAAGGTGGAGGAGACCATAAAGAAAATAAGGAGCAGAAACATCACGTCGATGAGGGGTGTGATGTTGATAATGGGCTTGCTTTTGCCCTGATTTCGACCAAATGCACCGTCCAAAACGGACTCCTTTAAGCGGTTCAGGTAACGGAATGATTGTACGGATGCCACGACCACGACACAAGCCGACCTAACCCGGTGCTTTTTGGGGTTTGCCTAAGTTGAAAAAATGAGGTACAATCCCGATGTTAGCTTTTAAACCATTCAGACGCCCAGTATATTGGGCAAGGGATAGTCGTGGTTGAATATAAAGTACTAGTAGCGGACGACTTGAAAGATGAAGCGTCCGTACTCTGCGAGGGCCTGAAACTCAATCATTATCAGGCGGAAGCAGTCCATACAGGCGAAGCCGCACTGGCGCGCTGTATTGAGGGCAATGTGGATCTCCTCCTCCTGGATGTCGGTTTGCCTGATATTGACGGCTATGAAGTCTGTAGACGGCTTCGCGAGAACCCCAACACCCAGGATCAGGCGGTCGTATTTGTTACCGCCCATGATCATCCCGGTGCCATTCAACTGGGCTATGACCTGGGTGCTCTGGACTATATCACCAAGCCCTACAACCTGCCCATCGTAATGGTACGGGTCGATTCCGCCATGCACCGCCATACCCGGGGCACAAACGAACCCTTTGAACCCATCGCGGATCCGGCATACACCGATGAGCTGACCGGGCTACGTAACCAGCGCTACCTCATGGAACGTCTTCAGGAAGAAGTGGAGCGTGCCCACCGCTACGACTATCCTGTTTCCTGCCTGGTCGCTGATGTGGATGAAATCATCGCCCTGGATACGGAGCTGGGTGCAGTGGCCATGGATGACCTGCTGGCGGAGGTGGCTATCGCTGTGCGATGTGCTTCACGTAACTACGACATTATTGCCCATTATGACAACGGGCTATTTGCAGTCCTCCTCCCCCATACCTGCCTGGATTCAGCAACCCTCTACGCGCGCAAGGTCCAGGAGGACATCACTGCCACCACCTTCAGCGACCCCAGCTTCCCCACGCATGCACGCATGAGCTTCGGTATTGCTTCCTGCCGCAATGGCAAAGCAACCAATGCCGACAACCTCTTCGGGGCCGCCATGAAATACCTGCTTCGCGCCAAGAATTCCAAAGAGCGCATCGCTGGCTTCGACCTCAACGCGGTCTAAGCGCATCACGCTACCATCTCTCAGACTTAATAAGGCTCAGGTGCGTTAATTTTGCCTAAAGCCGATCCAACGCCTTCTTGCCAATATCCGTCCGGAACTGGGCACCCTCAAAACTCACCTTGACGAGACCCGCATAGGCCCGCTCGATGGTCGCCTTTAAATCATCGCCCCAGGCCGTCACCGCGAGGACACGTCCTCCGTTGGTCACAACATCATCACCATCCTGTTTGGTTCCTGCATGGAATACCGTTACCTGGGGATCGGCATCCGCATCGGCGATACCCGTGATGACCTTTCCCTTTTCATAACTACCGGGATAGCCACCACTTGCGAGAACCACCGTCACGCAGGTTCCGTCGTCGTAACTGAGATCCGCCTGGTCCAGGGTGCCATTGCAGCACGCCAGGAACACCGGGACAATATCGCTCGTCATCCGTGGCAGCACCACCTGGGTCTCCGGGTCGCCGAAGCGCACATTAAATTCCACCACCTGCGGTCCGTCCGGGCCAATCATCAATCCGGCATACAAAATCCCGGTATAGGGCGTACCGTCTTTGGCCATACCCTCCACGCACGGCTTCAGCACTTCATCTTCAATACGCTGGAGCATCTCTGGCGTAACCACAGGAGCAGGTGAGTAGGCCCCCATGCCGCCCGTATTCGGTCCTGTATCCCCATCATAGGCCGCTTTGTGGTCCTGGCTAGTGACCATAGGAATAACCGTCTTGCCATCAGCAAAGGCCAGAATAGACGCCTCTTCCCCTTCGAGAAAAGCCTCTACAATAATCTTGCCCCCGGCGTCACCAAATACCTTGCCCACCATGGCATCATTAATCGCAGCAATGGCCATGTCCACATCTGTCGCCACCGTAACGCCTTTACCCGCAGCAAGGCCATCGGCCTTCACCACAATGGGTGCACCCTGCTCTTTCACATAGGTGATTGCAGCAGCAGCAGTATCAAACTCAGCATAGGCTGCTGTCGGGATATTGTGCCGTGCCATGAATGCCTTGGCAAAAGCCTTGCTCGCTTCGAGCTGGGCCGGGGCCTTGCGTGGGCCAAACACCGGGCACAGATCTTCCAGGGCATCCACCACACCATCCGCCAGCGGATCTTCCGGCCCGACAACCACCAACCCAATACCCTGTGCTTCTATGAATGCACGTTGTCCCCCTACATCCCCCACAGCAATCGCAACATTCTCCCCCTTCGCCAGCGAAGCAACACCGGGGTTCCCCGGGGCACAATATACTTTCGTTACCGATTCACTCTGTGCAATTTTCCAGGCCAGGGCATGCTCGCGTCCCCCGCTGCCAATAACCAATACCTTCATGGCTGGTCTGTTCTCCTTTGAGTCTTATCCAAATTGGATTTTAACCTTTTCATATCACTATGGCACCACTTCCTGTCATTCCCGCGAAGGCGGGAATCCCCGAGTAAACCCTCCGAACTCAAGTCAGCACAAGAATTCTATGGCCATACAAAAGTCTTCTCCCAGTAATTGAGAAAGCATGTAAACGCGGTGATTCCCGCCTTCGCGGGAATGACAGTATGCTTGAGACTCGGCCCTCTTGCTTCAATTCTGTACTCGAAAACTTCCCTCGTTCCCACGCTCTGCGTGGGAATGCATACCAAACTGGATGTGCAATGCATGATACTACTATGGTTCAATTATCGCCCAGATTCCCACGCAGAGCATGGGAACCAGTGGGCTTAGCCAATCAGCCGAACAGCCGAAGCAAATGTTGTTTGCCGCTCGACAGGAAAGGGCCTATTGTTCAGGCGGCTGCGCCGAAGTCATATAATCGGCCACCGTCTTATCGTATTCAGAAATCATGGTAAAGGCTTCCTGGGCCAGCGCGTAGCGCATGGTAAAGGGCACCTCGCCCTCATGGGCACGGAGGGCATGCATCAATGCAGCGTACTTCCGGGGATTCACAGCCACCGTTTCGTAACGGAAATTTTTCGCCGCAGAACGAATCATGGCCGTACCGCCAATATCCACCTGATCTATGACTTCATCCAGACCAATCCCCGGCTGTTTCAGAATATTTTCCAAGGGCTTGGGATTGGCGACCAGCATATCGATCCATTCCAGATCATGCTCCTGCATTTGCTCGATATGAAGCTTCTTGTCCCGAATACCCAGAAGTCCGGCGTGGACTTTCCAGTGCAGCGACTTGACACGCCCATCCAGCAATTCGGGCACGCCAGTAAATTCAGATATGCTCATTGCCGGGATATTCGCTTCTTGCAACACTTTCAGTGTACCGGATGTGCTGATGAGCTCAACACCCAGTTCAACCAGCAGTTCGGCCAGTTCAATGATGCCGGTCTTGTCGTAACAACTGAGTATGGCACGCTTAATCTTGGACATAATCTAATCCTCCAACCCATCCCCTACCGCAGGGAAAAGGTTTTCCATCATACGTGATTAGGGCACAAAAGTCTATTTTCATGTCCGGGAATACCGTGCTATGATGAGTGCCATGAGTCATGAACAGGGCAAGGCCACAGAACATACCCCATCGGCACAGGGGGACTTTGAGGTTCTTTATCGTCAGAACGCTCAACTCATCCGTCAGATTGAACATCTTTCCACTCTGCGCGAAATCGGACTGGCCCTCAGTGGAACGCTGGACCTCAATGAAACCCTGGAAATCATTGCCCATGTGGTTCAAGGCGCACTGGACGTACAGCGCCTCACCATATACGAGGCCCAGCAGCAAGAGGGTCGTCTCCGCCCCATTATCGCCAAGTATGGACGGGACCTCATTACACGGGAACGACTGGTTGAAGATTCACTCCCCCTCTATGGCAGCCCCCTCGGTGATACCCTCGATCGGGGCAAGGTCCAGCTGGAGGACCATAATGAAGGTGGCGACGCACTCATCCCGCTTATTGCGAAGAATGAACCCCTCGGCGTGCTCCACCTGGAAAACCGCAAGGACGGCCTCCCTTTCGCCCATGAAGACGCGGAACTCTTTCAACAAATCGGTACACAGATTGCCATGGCCATTCATAACGCCCAGCTCTATGCCATGGCGGTGACCGATGGCCTGACCAAGCTGTTTGTACGTCGCTACTTTGACCTGCGCATGGAGGAAGAATTTGCCCAGGCACAGCGCTATGACCGGAACTTTTCGTTGCTCCTCTTCGACATCGATCATTTCAAATTGTTCAACGATACCCACGGTCATCAGACCGGGGACGCGGTCCTCATCCAGTTCGCGCAACTACTGGAATCCAAAACCCGTAACTCCGATATATGCTGTCGCTATGGCGGGGAAGAAATGACTATCATCCTCCCTGAAACAGATCTGGAGGAAGCAGTACAACTGGCAGAAAAGCTTTGCACTACTATCCGGGGACATAAGTTCAAAGGGGTCAGTGGCAATACGCTGTCGGTAAGTACCAGCATCGGCGTGGCCTGCTACCATCCTGATTTTGATAGCCCTGACCAGATGGTGGAAGCCGCAGACCAGGCCCTCTACCGTGCCAAAGAAGCAGGCCGGGACCGGGTGGAAAGTGCAACACAGGAATGAGTATGAACACAATCCTTGTCGTCCCTGAGAAGGCAGGGATCTCCCCGTGATAACTGCAACCTGGCCACGGGCAATAAAGACAGCAAACCTGGATAGTCTTCCCCATAAGGCACGACCAAAGGAATCCCGATGAGCACCAGACACATCCTTCCACTACTTATCGCGCTAGTTCTGCTCAGTGGCTGTACAGCTAAAGAAACGCCCCAAACCCCGACACCACCACTGCAGATAAATCCTGTCTCCCCGGCCCCCGCGCCTCTTCCGCCCCCGCGCAAACCGCTTACACAGTTTGAACTGGAAACCATAC
>CALAXS010000394.1 GCA_937895305.1 uncultured bacterium | reverse complement strand
CTGCAGGCGCTCTTGTTGATGAATGAGGAAGAGTATGTTAAAGCGGCAATGGCCTGCGCAAAACTGACCTTGAAAGAAACAGAGGATCTTTCCGCTGGACTGCGTCTGGCTTACGAGAAAATCACGTCCCAGGAACCTACCCCGGAACGACTGGCACTCATGGAAGGTACCCTGCTCGAATTCATGGACCTATACAGGCAGGATGAAGCGCTAACAACCGCACTTACGTCTGAGCTTGGCGATGCCGAATTGGAGGACCGGGTGAAACTCGCTGCCTGGACCATGATGACGCACAGTCTGCTCAATCTCGAACTGGCAAAGGTAAGAAGATAATGAACCATCAATTCCAACAATTCTGCGACACCATGAACCGTCGCCAGTTCATCAAGAATGCGAGCATCGGACTGGGTGCTGCGGCATTGGGCAGCATGCCGGGTGTGGCGGGTGCCAGCGTACAACCCAACCAACATTTTGCCCCAAAGGCCAAGCGCGTCATATTCCTCTTTATGGCGGGGGCCCCCAGCCAGCTGGACCTCTTCGATTACAAGCCCCAGCTGGAACGGCTCCACGGCCAAGACCTCCCTGCGGAAATCAGTCAAGGGCAACGCGTTACCACCATGACCCGGGGCAAGGAACAGAAGATCTGCGCCTCTATCTTCAAGTTCGCACCCCAAGGGAAGAGCGGCCTGGTCATGAGCGAACTCCTCCCCCACCTCTCAGCCCATGCCGACGATATTTGCATGATAAAATCCACTCACACCGAAGCCATCAATCACGATCCTGCGAAGACCTTCTTCTGTACCGGGTCAGAAATGCCCGGCAGTGCAAGCATGGGCGCGTGGCTCAGCTATGGTCTGGGGTCCATGAATAAAGACCTCCCTGATTTTGTCGTATTGAGCTCAGCATTCTGGTCGGGAAAAGTAAACGTACAGGCCCTCTACAGTCGCCTTTGGGGCACCGGTTTTCTCCCCTCCAAACACCAGGGTGTGGCCTTTCAGTCCGTCGGCGATCCCGTCCTCTTTCTCTCCAACCCGAAAGGCATCGATCGCGAGGCCCGCCGCAAGATGCTGGACTTTGTCGCGAAAGTGAACGCCGAGCAAGAACGGGTCACGGGCGATCCCGAGCTTCAAACCTCCATCGCCCAGCAAGAAATGGCCTTTCGCATGCAGATGTCTGTCCCTGAACTCACCGACCTGGACCAGGAAAGCAAGTCCATAACGGATATGTACGGACCGGATGTGTATACCGCAGGCTCTTTCGCACGAAATTGTCTCCTGGCACGGCGTATGGCTGAGCGCGATGTCCGCTTCATACAGCTCTTTCATCGTGGCTGGGACCACCACGCACAGCTACCGACCCACCTGCGGGGGCAAGCCCGGGACGTGGACCAGCCTATCGCAGGGCTGCTACACGATCTCAAGCAACGGGGTTTGCTGGACGACACCCTTGTCGTCTTTGCCGGGGAATTTGGCCGAACAACTTTCGCCCAGGGTATGGACCCGAATGATCGTGAAAATTATGGCCGCGATCACCATCCACGCTGCTTTACAACCTGGATGGCAGGCGGTGGCATCAAGGGCGGCATAAGCTATGGCGAGACCGATGACTTCTGCTACAACGTCGCCAAGGACCCGGTGCATGTTCGTGATTTACACGCCACCATGATGCACCAGATGGGCATTGATCACGACAAACTCAGCTTCCCCTACCTGGGCCTGGACCGAAAACTCACCGGCGTAGTAGAGTCCAATGTAATCAGGGACATTCTTGCCTGAGTTTGCCTGAATAGGTGTAGGCACGCGGGTAGGTCTTCCGCTCGTCTTCACCCGATATTTTGACACTGCACAAATTACGACTTTATAGACAGGAATTCAGTGATGCTTCACCCATGCAAAAAAATTCTCCAGGCCATTGTTGTCACTATGACCCTGGCCATTACATCCCCATCCTTTGCAACGCTACCCATTGTTGTGGGTGCCTTTCCTCAACCGGTTCAGGAAACCTATACACAGAATGAGGGGTTATCTGGGGAAGCCATCGTAGAACTTGGCATCGATGATGATGGAAAGCAATTTGCCAGGGACGATAAAAGTGCTGTCTTCTACTACAATGGTCAAAAGTGGTTGCCCCATAGTAGCGACGAAAGAGAAAACGCGCAGTTCAGACCTCTGCCCTGGTATTCGAGCCTGAAAACGTTGGTGGGCTCCGTTCAACACGTTCGCGATGTGGCGCACCATAAAGGCGAGATTGCCGTAGCTACTGAAAGTGGTCTCTACATCGGCGACGGTACCACCTGGGAACTTGCGCTACCCATTCAGGGCAACACGCGATGGGCTCCTGTAGATGTACGTGCTGTAATCTATGACGCACAGGGTCAGCTCTGGTTCGCTGCACCACAGGGCATCGGTTATCGAATAAAAGAAGGA
>CALAXS010000393.1 GCA_937895305.1 uncultured bacterium | reverse complement strand
ACGGAGATGAATAGCACCATTTATCCATATCATGGTAGGATCAGCACTATGAGAAACAACCCGAAATCAGCCGGAAATGGCAGTATTAAAATCATCATTCTCTTGGGCGTCATGACTTTTGTGCTCCTCATGCTGGTCTCTGTGGGACTCAAGAGGTCGCTACAACCCAATGAAAACCAGCGGGTTGTGAATCGGAAATCACATTCCCCCTTTGATGGGAATCGTGCTTATGCAAATCTGGAAAAGCTGCTATCCCTGGGTGCACGTAACCCGGATAGTGTTGGACTGGGGCAGGTCCAACGCTATATAAACAAAGAGGTTAAAGCAGCCGGGTCAGACATGGATGACATCCTTTTCGCTACCGTCCTTCCTGGCACACAATCCGGCGTTATACTCATTACCGCAAAACTCGATATGGCGACGGGACAACCCGGTGCAGGCGCAAACAGCCATGCTGCTGATTCCGTGGTGCTCCTGGAACTTGTTAGAAGCCTGGAGAAAAATCGACTGGGCAAAAGCATTCTGTTCCTGTGGATTACAGGGACCAAAGCCCTGTCGGCCTATTGGGAAAACGCGCCTGCAGGCTATAAAGAATATGGCGATATTGATGCTGTTATTGCCCTTCATGGTGTTGGGGATTGTTACCTCCAGCTACAATCGAACAGGAGTGCCCCGGAATGGTTGCGAGGCATCATGGCAGAGACCGCCCAACGGATACAGCTCCGAAAACACTATCTTAATCATAGCTATGAGAATGCGGCATTAACCGATCCCTATACTGTACAAGGTGTTCCCACCCTGGTTCTGGCTGATCGCTTATACGGGGGAACTATCGCGACCCATAAGCAATTGTGGGCCACAGAGTTGGATACGGCAGAACAGGTCTGTCCTGAAAGTTTGCAGGCTGTAGGAGACCTGCTCTATCATGCTGTCACGACTATGGATGGGTATCTGGGTGCTAAATCACCCTGAGTACCCCAACGTACTGGAATTGTTGCACCGGGAGTGTTGGGAACAAATATGAACGAGGATTTTTCCATACCGTCAATGAGTCAGCAAATTGACATGACGTGGCTGGAAACCGTCTCCCCCGAAGATATGCGTCGGGTGGTGGAGGCCCTTTACCGTGTCCATAGCTTTCTCACCGCCATTCCGGATCTGGATACCTTGCTTACCCGAATCGCTGAGGAAAGTTGTGGCGTTGCAGGTGCTGAAGCAGCATCGGTCATGCTCTACGACCCTGTTACCGATGAGTTATATTTCCAGGTCGCCGTGGGCGACTCAGGCGATCAGGAGACCTTGAAGGAGGAAATTCGCCTCCAACTGGGTCAGGGCGTTGCAGGTGCAGCCGCCCAGCTTCGAGAATGTATTGTTGTGGATGATGCCGCTACGGACACCCGTGTATACAAAGAGGCGGACATCGCCAGTCAATTTGAAACACGCAATCTGCTGGCCGTACCCATGATTGATCGCGATGATCTCATTGGGGTCCTTGAGGTGGTGAACAAGGCCGATGGTGCCACCTGGTCTGAATTGGATTTAAAGGTAATGACGGTCTTTGCCAGCCTTTCGGCTACAGCAGTTACCCATGCCAGACTCATTGAGACGAAAATTAAAAACGAACGCCTCACCGCTATTGGTCAAGCCATCGCAGGCTTGAGCCACTATACGAAAAATATCGTTACCGGGTTGAGCAGCAGTGCTGATCTCATAGACATGGGGCTGGAACGGGATGATCTGCAGGTTTTGCGCAAGAGCTGGCCAATTTTTCAGCGCAGCACCCGGCGCATCGTTAATTGTGTGCAGGATATGCTTTCTTTTTCCAAGGAGCGTACGCCCTTGCGGGAGGAAGTTGATGTAGCAAAATTGATTACTGAGGCCTATGAAAATTTCGAAGAGTTGTTGAATAAACGCAAGATAACTGTAATCATTGATACGAGTGGTCTGCGGTCGTCCTTTTACGCCGATAGCCAGGGGCTCTATCGATGTATCACCAATTTGCTCCTCAATGCTGCTGATGTGGTTGCCGATGTGGATGGCGTGATACGTATCACCAGCAAGACCCGGGAAGATGGTGGTCTCTATATGGAGGTCCAGGACAATGGGGCCGGAATCAATCCGGAGCTAATGAACAAGATATTTGATCCCTTCTTCTCGACCAAAGGCTCCCAGGGTACGGGATTGGGCCTGGCGGTTACCCAAAAAATAGTCGAAGAGCATGGCGGTACCCTTACAGCCTTAAATGTATCTGATGGGGGTGCGAGTTTCCAGATCGTTCTTCCGCAACAGGGTTTACCCTATGAAAGTATCGAACCGAAATGAAGTCTTTGAAAGATATTGAATTTGTAGGTTGGGGAACCTTTCTCGTGCTGTTTATACCGTGCTCAGTGATTGGCGCTGCGTTCATCTGGTACGTCACCTATGATACTACGGAGTTGGCTATCAGGATTGGCTCGGGTATCTTTCTGGGCTTTATCTGTGCTGGTTTTATTACCGCAGGATTGAATGAAATTCTCCATCGCCGCAATGTAAAAGCAGATAATGAAGAGCGTAAAGTAGCACGCAAGGCTAAAAAGAAGAAAAAGAAGCGGTAATTCTACCCGGACTCTTTTTAGGCTACAGGGTTGAATATAGCGAGGTATTGATTGGAAATTTGGGATATAGCGCGGTATGTTGAAGACCACCCGGAAGATTTTGAAAAACGGTGGCGTCTCGCGAAGAAATTGTATATGGCGTGGGAATATCGCCTTGCGCTTGAACACCTGCAAATCCTGAAACAGGAGTGGCAGGAGCGGGTCAATATCGTCCGCTACCTTGCTGCCACGTATTATCGGTTGGGGCGCTATGACGAAGCCACAGAAGAGCTCACGCAGGCGATTGAACAATGGCCACAGGAAATCGGACTTCGGGAACAATTGGCCCGCGTACTCGAAATAGCTGGAAAGCGCGAACAGGCCGCAACCGCCTGGGAAACCATTCAGAACCTGGACCCACACCACCCCATTGCGCGTAGTGCTGTGAACCGTTTGCGGTCCAAGCAGGAAGACACACCGAGCAGCAACCTGAAGCTTGGCGAAAGTGATAGCGGCATTGATCTGAGTCCAGCCAATGTTTGCCCCAATTGTGGCGCACAAAACAGCGATGAGTTTGACCGTTGCTGGCAGTGCCACGCACCTATCGATTCCGGTGCTTCCAGCCAGACATCCGAATTGGAAGATGAGGAACGGGCCAACTTGCCTATGGAAACGCTGGTCCTGGTGGGGGGGATATTTAGTGTTATCCTTCTTATCGTCGATGTCTTCCTGGCTATCCAGTTACTTTGGTTTAATCATACCTCTATCAATTATGTCCCCAACTCTTTCTGGGACGTGTATAGTTATGAGTTAAGTGCGACCCGTGTTATTTCGGGCGCACTCTTGTTATTCTGGTGGCCCATTTCACTCTGGATTACAGCGTTCATCCTGCGTATACACAATACCACTCCGCCAGTATTGATTAAT
>CALAXS010000392.1 GCA_937895305.1 uncultured bacterium | reverse complement strand
TAGAGTCGCAAAAGAATTCTGCGGCGGGTGCTTTTGGGATGTGATATATTCATCGGAATAGTATACCTTTTTCCCGGGTCAGATTTCCGGGGTCGGGTATTTTGGATGCAGGTTTTTCAAGGATATAGGGACACAAGAACTTGAGTACATCAGAAGATCTTGAAACCAGGAAAAAAATTGCCCTATCGGCGTTGTTCGTGTTGTTTTTCATACAATTACTGACGACCTGGTTTGAGAGTATGTATCGTATGGGTGTGATCAAGACTTCCATGGGTAAAGAGATCTACGGGATGCTCCTCATTTTTCTCCCCCTGATCCTCATTGTTTTTCCGAAAAGTATGGAGCGCTGGGTGTTCAGGCTAGCCTTGGCCGGGGTCTTGCTTACCCGGATATTGATTCCAGTGCTGGGTGTGCGTGCCAATATCCTGGTTGGTGGTGTGGGGATTGCATGTTGCCTCATTGTAGCGGCCTTTGCATTGTCCCGTGCTTACGCGTTTCTACGTGTGCATGCAGCCGCAGGGCTGGGTCTGGGATTACTCATATCCGTTGCACTACGGGCCTGGGGATCGTCCTATGATATTACCCTGGGTGGACCCAATGTCTTGCTGGGCTGGTTTTTAACATGGGTATGCGGGGCCTTGTTGCTCTCCATGAAGCTGGAGGAGGAAGTGGAACCTGCCCGGTTAGCAACGCCCATCTGGGCGGGTATACTGACACCCGTGGGGGTGTTCGCCAATATGGCGTTGTTGTATTGGGTACTGTCCAGTCCTGCTGTGGTATCCGCCTGGGCAGGAACGTCCTATTTGGTGGATACCCTTCTGCTACTGACTGTATGGTGCATTGCCTTATGGCAATTGCCTCGCCTTCAGGCTATTTCCCGGCCTATCCTCATTCTTTGGAATCTTGGCTTTGTATTGTTATTGGTTGGCGGGATACTTTGGCATACCCCGGAGTTTCCCAAGAACATGGGGAATGGGCCGACGATATTTTACGCGCCGGGTATTGCGCAGCAGATGCCGTTTTATTTCATGTTGATCCTGTCGCCCGTCGTATTGGCCAATATGATTCGGCTCTTTGGCCAAGATAGCTGGCAACGACCCAAGGTAGTGGTGTTTCCGGTTGTATTGGGGTTTCTCCTGCTATTTATCCTCACTATGCTGGGCGTATTCAGCAACACCTGGGGCTATATGGGTGCGTTGAGTGCACCCTTTCGGGGTGGGTTTTACATCCATCAGCTCTTGAATGGTGTGCTGTTGATTCTTCCAGTTCTGTTTCTAAGCAAGGATTCTGTAGATCAGCAGGCCCCGGCGACGGTTTTGAGAACGCTCAGCAAAACAGCACTGGTTCTGGTGCTTATAGCATTGTGTGGCGTGGTAGTGAAATCCTGGCGCAGCCCTGTGGAAATGCCTGACAAGCAATTAACGATTTTAACCTACAATTTGCAAGTGGGTTCTGAGGAAGAGGGCGATCAGAATTACCATGATCAGCTTGCTTTCTTACGACAGGTTGATGCGGATATCGTGGGATTGCAGGAAAGTGATACCGCCCGACCCGGTCCCGGTAATATCGATGTGGCCCGCTTTTTCGGTGATGGACTGGGCTATCACATTTACTATGGCCCCAGTGTGATCTCAGGAACCTTCGGGACGGCTATCCTGTCACGGTATCCGTTGAAGAACCCCCGTAGCATTTTCAGCTATAGCACCAAGGATGAGGCGGGTACATCGGCCGCGGAGATTGAGGTAGGTGGGGTGAGCATCGGGATATTCAACAGTCATCCTGCGGGTAGTCAAGAAGCGAAATTGGCCCATATTGAAGACTTGATAGCCCAAACAGCATCTTATGAGCATGTGATTTCCGTGGGGGATTATAATTCACGGCCCTCGACAGCACCTTATGGAAAAATTGCGGATGTACTCATCAATTCATGGGCTGACCTCTATAATAATGGCATTGGGGAATTGCATCCCACTATTGGGCGTTCTTCTATACCGGGTGATGGATTGATTGATATGTCCATACGCATCGACCATATTTTTCTAACCCCAAATTTCACA
>CALAXS010000391.1 GCA_937895305.1 uncultured bacterium | reverse complement strand
CCTATCCCCCATATAAGGGATGGTAACTCCTGTCACCTTAATTACAGACTCAACCTCAGAAGGCAGCATACCCATGGCGGATGGAATGGAAAACGTCGTTGCGCTACGTCCCAGGCCCGCACTGCGCGTCGTTGCAAAAGAAACAGGACCGCACACCGAATGGGCTGATGAAGCACTTATGCTCGCCCACGGTGAAGGGGACGAAGTCGCTTACGCACAACTGGTTCAAAGACACCAGCGCGGTGTACTCAATTTTATTTATCGTATGGTGCAGAACCGCCAGATAGCGGAGGAACTGAGCCAGGAAGTCTTTTTAGCCCTCGTGCGCAATGCCGGGCGCTACCAGCCCACAGCAAAGTTCACTACCTATCTGTACACCATTGCATCCAATATCGTCTCCAAAGAGTGGGCCCGTCAGAAACGTCGCCCACGCCTCTTCAGTATCAGCTCCTGGTGGGGTCGTGACGGTGAAAACGAGTTTAATCCCATGGAGCATGTGGGCGATGAAAAGGCCAGCGTTATGCGGGCCTTCGAGCAGGGGGAAGTTTCCGAAGCGGTGAATGCCGCGTTGCGTAATTTGCCCGAGCACCAGCGGGAAGCATTTGTCCTGCGTCGATTCCAGGATATGACCTATGACGAAATTGCCCAGGTTCTCGAAGTGCCCGTCGGCACGGTGAAGTCCCGGGTGGTTCGTGCAGAACGGGCACTTCGCCCATACCTGGAACGATTTCGGGAATATCTCTAGTTTTTTAGTCTTTCCGGGGAACTTTTCACGACAACGGGCAATTAATACTGTATGACCAACGAACACCAGATACGACGCCATCCTTCACGGAATGAGTTGCTGGCCTATGCCGAAGTTCTGGCCGATAAATCCGGCCCGGTTCCCGCTGCATTGGCTGCCCACGTCGCCCAGTGTTCTGCCTGTGCCCATGACGTTCGTGCCATGCGTTCCTCCTTTGCCTTCCTGCGTCAGGCCAATGCCATCGAGCCGAGCCAGGCCCAGACCAACGAAATCCTGATGAAGGCCCGTAAGTTGCGCAAGTCGGAGCAAAAGGCCCAGCGTCGCGTGCCTGTGGTGCTCACCCTTTTACAGGGCATGGCCTACGCCGCGTGTCTCATCGCTTTTGCTACCTTTACCTTTAATGCCGCGCTCAGCAAGGGCGTGAACAAAGACCTTGCACGTGTGGGTGCCATCCAGAATATGGAAATCCCGCCCGTGGCCCTGTCCGAGCGGAGCTTTACCCCCACGCCCGAATCCATCCGTAAAGCGGCAGAAGAAGTGCAGGTCCTTTCTGCGGCACGGAGCATCACCTTCAGCAGCCAGGACCAGAGCAGCACCCGCCACCTCCGCGCTGCAGTCGATGCCTTGGACGTAGACATCGCCGCTGCCATGGACGCCCTCAAGCGCGACCCCAACAACATGCGCGCCACGCAACTTGTCCACGCCACCCTCCAGGAACAGAAGGAAGCACTCAAGCAGCTCTACCTTCATCGCGAGTTGTAGGCCACCCCCGTTTAGGTATCCTCTCATTTCCTGACCTTCTTCTCGTTCCCATGCTCTGCGTGGGAATGCATACACCGGAGCTCTGCTCCGGAAAACAGGCCAGCTCGACCGAGCTTCGGCCTCCCTAACGGTATCCCAACCCTCAGTCGGAGCAAATGTTGTATCGATTCTGTCATCGAAATAGTGAACACTTACAGGGAGGGTGGAAAATGACGTTTTTTGTCCCAATAGAAACATAGGATATGGGCCTTCAACCTGGGATTAACTCTGTCCG
>CALAXS010000390.1 GCA_937895305.1 uncultured bacterium | reverse complement strand
TATAAAGTCCTTCAGCAAGGTGCTGATCACAAGCGGGTACCGGATAATGTGGCTGATGTGCCGATTATCGTGGGCCATGAAATCTGCGGGAATATCCTTGAAGTAGGGGCCAATCACTTGGGTAAAGTCCAGGTCGGCGACAAATACAGTGTCCAGCCCGCCCTTAATCTGCCTGGCCGTGAATTTGACGCCCCCGGCTACTCCTTCCCCTATTTTGGTGGTCATGCAACCAAGGTCATCATCCCGCGCGAAGTCATGGATCAGGATTGCCTGCTGCCCTACAACGGGGAAAGTTTTTTCGAAGCCTCCCTGGCTGAGCCGGTGTCCTGCGTGGTAGGTGGCTTCAATGTGCAATACCACTTCGCTCATGGTTCATACGAACACAAAATGGGCATTGCCAAAGACGGCAACCTTATTCTTATGGGTGGTACCGGTCCCATGGGCCTCGGTGCTATCGACTGGGCACTCCACGGTTCCCGCCAGCCCAGGCGTCTGGTCATTACCGATATCGACGAAGCGCGCCTCAAGCGCGCGAGTGAACTCTTCACCGTGGAAGAAGCCAAACAATGCGGTGTTGAAATTCATTACGTCAACACAGGCGGTGCCAATCCTGTACAGGATCTCATGGACATCACCGACGGCAGTGGCTATGAAGATGTATTCGTCTTTGCACCCGTAGCCCCCCTCATCGAACAGGGTAGCGCCATTATGGGTTATAACGGCTGCATGAACTTCTTCGCCGGGCCTTCCAATACAGACTTCAAGGCTACCATCAATTTCTATGACATCCACTACGCGGCCCACCACGTTGCAGCGAATTCCGGCGGTAACACAGCCGATATGCGCGAGTCCCTGAAATACATGGGCGAAGGCAAGCTCAAGCCTGCAGTCATGATTACCCACATTGGCGGATTGAATTCATCAGCCGATACCATTGCTACCTTGCCAGACGTTCCTGCCGGAAAAAAGCTGGTCTACACCCACAGCAATCTGCCTATGACGGCGCTGGCGGACTTCGAAAGCCTGGGTAAAGAAAATCCCTTCTGGGCAAAACTGGCCGAGATCACTGCCAACAACCAGGGACTCTGGTCCCTCGAAGCAGAACAATACCTCATGGCCAACGCGCCGAAAATTTAATTAAAAAACGCACAGTAACTCTAAATAGAATATATGATATAAAATAAGGACAATGTATTGAGATGTTGTCCTAGTGTTTATAGTAAATTTTCACTTCACCCGTCATTGCGAGGAGCGCAGCGACGTGGCAATCTGGCTTGGTCCAGACGACTGGACAGTCGGAAAGATGACTCCGATATCACGTCATTGGAACTCGTTCCCAAGCTGTACGTGGGAATGCATACACCGGAGCTCTGCTCCGGAAAACAGGCGTGCTCGACTCGAAATGCTACGGTCGCAGTCCGGACCTGGGCTAAGCATGTAAACGCGGAGACCGAAACTCGGCTTGCAATAGCCCGTCTCCGCGGGAATGACATAAAATCTATTGCACTGATTGTGCTGGCAGGATAAAGGAAACTTAACATGACGACCCAGCCCGAATGGCCTGATTTCAAATCCATCGCAGACCCTGTCGACCAACTCACGGCATTGACCCGATACTACGGTCAAGACCCGGAGTTTGTCCTGGCGGGTGGCGGAAATTCCGCCGTGAAAGTGGGGGACAGGATCCATGTGAAGGCCAGCGGTTCAGCCATGGGTAGCATCACAAGCGAAGGTTTCGTAGAAATGGACCGCACCCAGCTCGATGCGCTCATGGCGACGGAATTGGATGACGATGCTGATCTACGGGAGCAACGCTTTAAAGAAGCCACGCTCACCGCACGCATCTATCCCGAAAAAGGGCAACGCCCTTCCGTGGAAAGCGTACTCCACCACATCCTCGACGGTACCTTCACCGTCCATACCCATCCCACCTGGGTAAATATGCTCACCTGTAGCAAAAACGGCGAAGCCCTGGCGCAGGAACTTTACGGCGACGACGTGCTCTGGCTGCCCTACATCACCCCGGGTTTTGTGTTGGCCAAAGGACTGCATGCACTCCTGAAAGAATACACCGAATGCACAGGACGTAAACATCCTAAAGCAGTATTTATGGGGAACCATGGCCTTATCCTCGGCGGTGAAACCCCTGACGAAGTCCGCGAACGTACTGAAAAGATGCTGGCTCCCCTGCTGAGACATATCGGCGAAATTAGCGCAACACCCTATGGCGCATTGAATATTGCAGAACAAGACTCAGCCCACATTCGCACCATTGCCCCGGCCTTGCGTGCACTTCTCGCCGAAGGTGAATCCCTCAAGGTTGTCACTTTCGACGATAGCGATCTTGTTAAGTCCGTAGTCTGTGCTGCTGAAGGTGAAGCGACGGTGCTGGGTGGTCCACTGAATCCGGACCAGATCGTATACTGTAAATCCTTCCCCCTTTGGTTTACATTGGAAGATGGGGAAGAGCCGGATGTGTGTATTACCCGTCTTGCAGAAGCGGTTCAACATTACGTCGCTACCTATGGATTTAATCCCCATGTGGTCCTCGTTGAAGGACTTGGTCTCTTCGCAGCAGGGGACACCTACACCGCAGCATCTACCGTGCGCAACGTCTACAAAGATTCTCTCAAGGTCATGGCAGGGGCACGCCAGCTTTCTGCCGTGAATCACATGACCTTGGTGGACCGTGAGTTTATTGAGAACTGGGAAGTGGAAGCCTTCCGTCGTCAGGTCGCCGCAGCAGGGGCCAGTGTTGGCCGTCTCGATGGAAAAGTCGTTGTCATTACGGGTGGTGCCCAGGGCTTCGGCCTCGAAATTGGCAAGCTCGTCGTGGAAGAAGCGGGCACTGTGGTTCTCGCTGATATGAATGCTGATGGTGCAGTAAACGAAGCAGAAACACTCAGTAACAACAACGGCATTGGTCGCGCATTGGGTGTCGCTATGAATGTAGGTGATGCCGACTCCGTGCAGGCGGGTATGGATGAAGTGTTGCGTACCTATGGTGGTATCGATGTCTTTGTCGCGGGTGCAGGCGTGATTCGTGCCGACGGTGTGAAGACCCAGGCCGTAAAAGATTTTAAATTTGTGACCGACGTGAATTATGTCGGGTATTTTATTTGCGCCCAGGCCGCTGCCAGGGTTCTCGCAGTGCAACACCAATGCAATCCTCATTACTGGAGCGACATCATCCAGATTAACTCCAAGTCCGGTCTCGAAGGCTCCAATCGCAACGGTGCTTACGCGGGCAGCAAGTTCGGCGGTATAGGCCTTACCCAGTCCTTCGCCATGGAACTGGTGGAAGACGGTATCAAGGTCAACGCCGTCTGCCCCGGCAATTTCCTCGACGGCCCCCTCTGGTCCGACCCGGAGAACGGCCTCTTTGTCCAATACCTCCGTTCCGGTAAAGTGCCCGGTGCTACGACGGTGGCAGAGGTCCGTGCTGCTTACGAAGCCAAGGTGCCCATGAATCGGGGCTGCGAAGCCATCGACGTCTTTCGTGCTATCTGCTACCTCATTGAGCAGCAATACGAAACAGGCCAGGCCCTGCCCATCACAGGCGGTCAGGTCATGATGAGTTCCTA
>CALAXS010000389.1 GCA_937895305.1 uncultured bacterium | reverse complement strand
CATGTTGACGCGGTGATTCCCGCCGCCGCGGGAATGACAGGATAGGAAAAAATATCTCTCGTTCCCATGCTCTGCGTGGGAATGCATATCCCGTGGCTCTGCCACGGAAAACAAGTGCTTCGTCAGGTAATGCTACTGCATCAGTCCCAACTTATGTAAAGCATGTTGACGCGGTGATTCCCGCCGCCGCGGGAATGACAGGATAGGAAAAAATATGCTTCGAAAATGTATTGCACTACTCATATTCATACTCGCCGTACCCGCTTCCCCGGCCACCATCGACCAGACCCTCGAAATCGACACGGTATGGTCGGGGCATCCCGTGGGCTTCAGTCTCCTCACCGCGCCACCCCATCAATACGCGGCCTACTACGACGCGGACCGTCGCATGGTCGTGGCGCAGCGTAATCTAGACGAGGATACCTGGACCAAGACCAAACTGCCGGAGAAAGTTGCCTGGGACAGTCACAATTACATCACCATGACCCTGGACGATGACGGGTACCTGCACCTCTCCGGGAACATGCATGTCCACCCCTTGAAATACTTTCGCTCGGAAAAGCCTTGCGACAGCACGACGCTCAAGCGCGTGAAAAACATGGTCGGTACCGAAGAAGAACGCACGACCTACCCCCGGTTTTTTCGTGGCCCGGATAACGTATTGTTGTTTACCTACCGCGATGGCAGCAGCGGTAAAGGTAATCAGATTTATAACGCCTATGATCACAAAACACAATCATGGG
Source organism: uncultured bacterium (assembly GCA_937895305.1). Lineage (GTDB taxonomy): Bacteria > Hydrogenedentota > Hydrogenedentia > Hydrogenedentales > JAEUWI01 > CALAXS01. The sequence continues at coordinate 1,943 of CALAXS010000389.1, read as the reverse complement.
AACGTCTTCTTGACCAGCCACTCATCGATGGCGAGGGTCTGCGCAATGCCTATATTTCCGGACCATCGCTAGGGCCCGACGGGCTTTGGCACATGGTCTGGGTCTGGCGTACCACCTATGATTGCGCCACCAACCACTACCCCTCCTACGCACGCAGTAACGACCTAAAACATTGGGAAACCGGCACGGGCAAGGCCCTCGAATTGCCTATCACCTTTGCAACGAGTGATGTGGTGGACCCGGTACCCGAAGGCGGTGGGGTTATCAATGGCAATGTGAAGCTCAGCTTTGACCACGACCTGCGCCCCGTGGTCACGTACCACAAGTACGACGAAAACGGAAAGACCCAGCTCTATAACACGCGCCTGGAAAACGGTGAATGGGTTGTACACCAAAGTAGTGACTGGGACTACCGCTGGGACTTTAGCGGTGGCGGCACCATTGTCTTTGAAGTAAGTATCGGTGCCATCAGTAAAAAAGGCGACGCCCTGACGCAAAGTTGGCGTCACAGTCAGTATGGCCGACAACTCTGGCGACTTGATGCGGAGACTCTGGCCCCGGTCGAGCAATTGCCCCTGCCCAAATCCAATACCCCGCCTGGCCTGGGAAAAATCGAATCCACCTTCCCCGGTATGCAGGGAAAGAGCGCGGGCGACAGTGGCAACTCTGGCGAAAAAGGCGTCCACTACCAACTCCGTTGGGAGACCCTGGCCCAGAATCGTGACCGTCCTCGCGAGAAACCCTGGCCAGAAGCGTCCACCCTGCGCCTCTACAAAATCCGGGATTAAGGTCACAACGGGCACTTCACATTTGACTCCACCGTGTGTGCTCCCGCAAAATGCCGAATGTAACCCCCTGTACCACACGGATAGGAAACCATGCTCGCTCGCGTACATTCTTGTGCCATGCTCGGCGTTGATGCACACCCCATCACGGTGGAAGTCGACGCGTCGCCTGGACTACAGAAAATCGAGGTCGTGGGCCTGCCCGATACTGCCGTGAAAGAATCCAAGGAACGGGTTACCGCAGCCGTTCGCAATGCGGGTTTTCGTCCGCCACGGGGACGTGTGGTCATCAATCTCGCCCCTGCAGACATCCCCAAGCGCGGTTCCCTCTACGATCTTCCCATCGCCATGGGTATCCTCGCTGCGACAGACCAGCTTGCAGGGAATCTGCTTGGGGATTATCTCCTCGTAGGCGAACTTTCCCTGGATGGCGCTCTCCGTCCCATACCCGGTGCGCTGGCCATGACCCTCCTCGCACGGGACGAGGGCTATGCCGGAATTATCCTGCCCCAGCTCAATGCGCAGGAAGCGGGTGTGGTCGACAAGATCCAGGTCATCCCCGTTACGAATATCCGGGATGCTGCTGCATTCCTTTCCGGTACCCTGGCCATCCCGCCCCACACAACCGACTTTCAGCATCTCTTTGAAATAGCGCAGGACAACGCACCGGACCTCTCCGATGTGAAGGGCCAGGCCCATGTGAAACGTGCGCTCACCGTCGCGGCAGCCGGGGGGCATAACATCCTCATGTTGTAGCTAGTTTAACCAATTCCTTACTGCCTCTGAAAAGGAGCAGTAGCGATGGAAACAAAAGACAAACTAAACACCTTGGCAGCACTGGTCAACGAGGCCCACTGCGACATACCAAGCACGTCCCGAAAACGCGACGGTGGGCCGACAGGGCCACTAGACGGGCACATACTTGTTACATCTCCACCGAAGCTGCCGGAACGACTTCATGTTACCAGTGTACCTCAGAACTAAATTCTCCTGTCGCATTTTTGATGGGGGTCCCCATAAACTCGACGCTATTGGGCTTGAGCGTAATTGTAATCATGTCACTTGGTGAATTGATATTCATTCCTTCGGAGAAGCGAAATGGAATTCTGATTTCCGGCCCATCATCGAGTTTTCCAAACATGCTCATCAGATCTTGAT
>CALAXS010000388.1 GCA_937895305.1 uncultured bacterium | reverse complement strand
GAACATTGGGAGGAATAAATAAATTCCCTTAAATACAAATCACACCACTAGTATAATCGGCTGTATGTGAAAAACTGTTTTTATATCGTTATGTATTTCCGAGGTAATCATGTCAATTCGTTTAGAATTTTATCTTGCTTTTGTCCTTGCCTTTGCATTGCTGCAAAATCTATCTTGTGTTTCGCCCAAGACAGAACCCCCTCGTGAAGTACTTGTGCATGTGTGGTCACCAGAATCAAATGAATCTGAAGCACCCTATGCCGTATCCAGTGGTGGTTTTTTGAGGCTGACTGATATATCAAGGCTGCATGTGAGTACTGCTGACACGAGGTCGTTTTATGTGGGTACAGAATCCAGGGAAGTTCTGTTTTCCCCGTTTATTGCGAAGACAATCACAGTTGATGTCGATAGTAAAGGGGAGGTGTACGTCGATTTACTTTCTCAAGCCCCGCCATTGGGTGAAGGGGCACTTGGCTGGCGTATCAATTTACAGTATAAAAGTGATACGGGGGACCTTAAAAAGCGTCCGCGCAGTAAGTACATATTCATTCCCCGGAATGCAGTTCAAGACGGGTCAACACCTCTAAAACCCTTTGGGAAAGCCACCCAGTACGCCACCCTATCCATTAAGCCTGTGCTGTCCCCATTGCAAAAATGGCTTACGCCACCTATTCAGATTCCATCAGGTGCACGATTAGATCTGGATCTTGGGTTGGATGTGCGTTGGCCCGTGGAACAAGGTGGACAACTGGGTATGCGTGTAGCTGTTGTCCAGGATTCAGGCACAGAGGTAGTGTTGGATGAAGTAGTGCAGGTTGCTATTCGAGGCGAAGAGCATTGGGAATCACAACAAATAGATCTTGCTTCTTACACAGGTAAAGTGGTGCGGCTCGCTTTTTCCTCTTACGCGTCAGACGAAAACCCAGCGGATGTCTCCGCTTTTCCTTTATGGGGGAATCCCGTTTTGTATGGCAAAGTTGATGCTACAAAATGGGAGAAGCCCAACGTTATCATTGTCAGTCTGGATACGCTGCGTGCGGATCGATTGGGGTGTTATGGATACGCAAAGGGGACCAGTCCGCATATTGACCAATTGGCAACAAAAAGTATGGTCTTTGAGAATGCAATCGCCTCGAGTTGTTGGACTACCCCATCTCACGCATCTCTTTTCACAGGATTCTCACCCAATGTGCATCGCGCTGGCGTGTGGAGTGCTGGTTTTGCACTACGGCAACAATGGACCACGTTGGCAGAAATAGCACGACAAAAGGGTTTTCGTACCGCTGCCTTTACCGAGGGGGTGGCGATTCGTGGTGAAGATGGATTTGATCAGGGATTTGAAAGCTACTCGGACAGCAGCAAGCCCCAGCACCATGAAGTTGGAAAGATTGAGCATACATTAGCATCTGCCCAATCCTGGCTTGATGCCAATGGAGCGATGCCCTATTTTCTGTTTATACACAGTTATGAAGTGCATGCACCATACGGAGGACCGGAATCCTGGGCGAAACATTATCTTGATCCGGAATTTTCTGGACCTATTCCCCGGGTACCCGAAGCGGAGAGTACGCCCGCAGAACGTCGCTTATTTTCACAAGTATATGATGGCGGGATACGCTATATGGATCATGCTTTCGGTAAATTTCTAGAGGGTTTAGCGGCAGGAGACCACCTTGAGAATACGGTTCTGATTCACAGCTATCCCATAGGGCATTAAGAATTTGAGCTGGTCCAT
>CALAXS010000387.1 GCA_937895305.1 uncultured bacterium | reverse complement strand
CAACGATTCACTCTATAAACAAAGGTCCATAACATTTCATGGAAACATGAAAACGTCGTAACATTTCAAACTGGGGATACATGAGCCTCAGTCCTGGCTGGATCTAATCCATGGGGTACGTCATGCCCCACTGTGCGCGAAGGGCATCCATAGTCTCCATCAGGGCAACGGATTCATCCAACGGCATGCGCGGGTGTTCCGTAAGTCCTTTGCGCATACAGTCCATCACCGCCATGGCTTCATAGTTGTAGCCATTTTCGATGGTGTCCGGTGTCACGGTCACCGGGGCGTCTTCGCCCACCTGGAGGGTGGCCGTGCGTGCGTTCCAGAAGGGTCGCTCTATGCGAATCCAGCCCTTGGTGCCCATGATGGTGGCTTCCCAGGGCGTATCCGTTAGTACGGCACCACTCAACATCGCCATGGCACCGCCGTCGTATTGAAAGAGATAGGCCCCTTGCTCGTCCACACCTGAATCGCTCAGGTGGGCCAGCGACACCATTTTATCGGGCTGCTTGGCAAAGAGCATGGACGCCAGCGAAATGGGGTAGATGCCCACATCCAGCAGGCTGCCGCCTGCCATGGCAGGGTCCAGCAAACGACCTGCTTCCTCAGCATCAGCGCGAAAACCAAAATCGGCCTGGAGCATACGTATCTCCCCGATAGCATCGTCTGCAATCCATTGTCGTACCTGGTCATAGACGGGCAGAAAGCGCGTCCACATGGCCTCCATACAAAACTGTCCGGTCTCGCGCGCAACGGCAACAACCTCTTTCGCCTCCGCCACATTCACCGTGAATGGTTTCTCGCACAGCACCGCCTTGCCGGCACGAAGACACAAGATGGTGTTGTCCTTGTGCATGGGGTGGGGCGTGGCGACGTAGATGGCGTCCACCTCCGGGTCCTTGGCCAGCGCTTCGTAGCTCGCGTGACGATTCGCAATGGTGTATTTATCCGCAAAGGCATCCGCCGATGCCTGTGTCCGCGAGCCCACGGCCTGTATCACCGCGTCCGGGATGGCCTGTAGGCCTGTGGCGAATTCATTGGCGATGTGGCCTGTGCCGAGTATGCCCCAGCGAATTGAATCGGTCATGAAAAGTGTCCTTCATGGTTTAATTAAGAAAGTATTTCACCACAAAGGGCACAAAGAAGAATCAGTTATCCAAACTATTATCCATTGATTCGAGTTTAGCTCGTCCCCAAGCTCTGCTTGGGAACGAGTCAATCCTTTTCGCCACAAAGGGCACAAAGAAAATCGTTAGTTATTCAAACAGTTTTAACTCTGCTATCCCTGTTCCAGGTTATCCATGTACGGTTGCAACAGGCGTTTGGCGAGGGAGACCTTGTGTACTTCGTCGGCACCGTCGTAGATGCGTCCGGCCCGTTCATGGCGCCAGAAGAAGGCGAGGGGGGTGTAGTCGGTGATGCCGAGTCCGCCGTGGACCTGGATGGCGCGGTCGAGAACGTCCATCATCATGTTTGCCGTATTGAATTTAATCATGGAGACTTCGTTGCGCGCATCTTTCTGGCCCACGTTGTCAATCATCCATGCAGCATGGAGGACCATGAGTCGCGCTGCGTTAATCTGTACGCGGCTCTCGGAGATCCAGGCTTGTATGATTTGTTGTGTACCCAGGGGACGACCCGGCGCGACTTCGCGCTTTGCCGCATACGCACACATGAGGTCAAAAGCACGCTCTGCGATACCAATCCAGCGCATGCAATGGTGGATGCGGCCCGGGCCGAGGCGTTCTTGAGCCATCATAAAGCCACCGCCCTCAGGCCCCAAGAGGTTGGACTGGGGGACACGACAATTTTCGTAGGTGATTTCGCCGTGACTGGTCCAGTCATCGCCCCGGTGTCCCATGCAGGGCGTATTGGCGGTCAGGGTCATGCCGGGTGTGTCCAGGGGTACGAGTATCTGGCTGGCGCGCATGTGGCGATGGGCCTCGGGATTGGTCACCGCCATGACCACGGCAAAGGTGGCGCCGTCGGCGGAACTGGTAAACCATTTTTTCCCGTTGATGACGTAGTCATCGCCATCCTTCTCCGCGGTGGTGCCCATCCAGGTGGGGTTCGAGCCGGGGAAATCGGGCTCGGTCATGGAGAAGCAGCTGCGGATTTCACCGGCCAGCAGGGGCTTCAGGTATTTTTCATGGTGTTCGGGCGACCCGAACTTGATAAGGATTTCCATGTTGCCCGAGTCGGGGGCTTGGCAGTTAAAGGCGTAATTCCCTACCGGGCTCTTGCCCAGTTCGGCACTCACCAGGCCATGCTCCAGCAGACTCAGGCCCAGGCCGCCATGTTCTTTCTCAATCTGGGGGAGCCACAGTCCCATGTCGCGCACCATCTGTCGTTTTTCCGCCAGCACAGGCAACATATCCCGGAACTTTTTTTCGAGGAATTCCGATTCCAGGGGATACAACTCTGTCTCGACAAAATTGCGGATGCGCCCCAACATTTCTTGTGTGGATTCCGGTATTGAAAAGTCCATGGTCCGATTCCCCTTTTGCTTAGTCTAGCGATAGGTCCATTCTGCTGCTGTTTCCAGATGTGGATGGGTGTTATAGGCACTCAACGAAAAACGATCCTCTGTAAAGAAGTATTCTACCATGGCCGCGTTGCGTAAGCTCCACATAAGTTCCAGGGCTTTTCCGGGGTGGAGGTCCATGGCACGTCGTGAAGCAACTGCAATGGGGCCGCCGGAGGTGAAAGCGATATATTTACAGCTCTTGGGCTGGCCTTCAATCATGTGGGATATGGCGAGATCGGCCCGCTCTGAAAAATGTGCCCACGACTCCACATGGGGCGACACAAAAGCTTCATTCACCCAGAGCTTTGTCGCTTCCTCAAAGAGCAGTTGAAAGATACGCTGTTTCCGAGCCGGGTTCTTCATCAAGGTGTAATCTTCTTTTAGCGTGCGGAGATGCTCGAACTTGTGGACCAATTCCGTCTTGATCACCTGCATCAATTCGTCCCAGTGAAATTCATTCAGGCCCGGTAGCATTTCGATATCCGGGAAGGGCATACCCGCCTGATCGTAGACCTCCTTCACCAGCGCTGCTGATCCCTGGTGCCGTTGGAGTGGTCCGGTAAAGGCCCGGTTATAGGCTTCGCCATGCTGTACCAGATACCGTCCCAGTTGGCGGCATTGCTCCTCGCCCAGCTTGGATAACTTATCGTAGTTCTTGGCTCCAAAGCTTGCCTGGCCATGACGCACTAAAAGTAAGGTACTCATAATAATCTCCAATGAGTCTCCTAGAGTAGCACTAAACAATAGAACATAATCAAGGTTTGCCTACGCTTAAATCAGCGAAACGTTACATAAAAAATAAAAATAAAAACAGGATAACATTCTGTAACAAAGCACCTTATGCGCAGTAATGTTGGGTGAATGTGGCCACATTAGTTGAAAACAAAAAAATGAATTACAAACTGTTTACCGTTTAAAGAAGGAGTAGTAGAAATGCCATTCGAAGAAATTTTTAACCAGATATTTGAATTCCTGATGTCTATATTGAATCAGCTATTGAGCTTTTTCGGCCTGGAACTCTAATCAACATTACATCACTTCCCGCAGCAGACTAACCCTCTGCGTGTGGTAGTCGCCACCGCCTAAAGCCCTCCACCATAAACTGTAGGCGGTGGCCTTGTTTTATTTCTCGCGACTCATTCCTCTCGCATATTTCGCATTACGATGGAATCTTGCGTTTAGTCGTGGGCAACAGGTACCCTATTCTCTTTCGCGCTCCCCCTCAGGGAGTGCATTGTCGCGCATAATGAAGATCATGCGCCCACCCAAAGGAACAAAACCACATGAAACGATTCACCCTTTGGGCACTGAGCCTGACCTTGCTGTTGGCCATGCCCTATGCTGTAGCTGAAGACAACAAAGAGAAAGAAAAGAGTACTGCCAAAGTGGAAACCGACCAGGAAAAAGTGAGCTATGCCATAGGAATGCAAATTGGCACCCAGATGAAGCAAGGCGAGATTGATTTGGACATACCAGCTTTCAGTGCTGCTATCAGCGATATGCTGGGCGACAAGACACCTGCATTGACCATGGAGGACGCCCAGGCCGCCATGATGAAATTCCAGATGGCGCAGCAGGAAAAGGCCCAGGCCGCTGGTGCAGAAGCCCGCGCTGAAGGTGTAGCTTTTCTGGCTGACAAGGAAAAAGAAGATGGCGTAAAGAAGACGGAAAGTGGCCTCCTCTATAAAGTAGTCACTACAGGTACAGGCGACAAGAGCCCAGCCGCCAGTGACCGGGTCAAGGTACATTACACAGGCACCTTTATTGATGGTGAGGTTTTCGATAGCTCTGTTGAACGTGGTGAGCCTGCCGAATTTGGTGTGGGTCAGGTAATCAAGGGTTGGACCGAAGCGCTTCAGCTCATGAAAGTGGGTGACAAGTTTGAACTCTGGATCCCCTCCGACATCGCCTATGGTGAAGGTGGCAATCGTGGCATTCCCCCGAATTCCGTCCTCCACTTTACGGTGGAACTTCTGGATATCATGGCAGCACCCGCAGCACCCCTGGGTTCCCTGTAATTTTCTGAATTAATGTATTCATGTCGCCATCTGCATTGTGCAGGTGGCGATTTTTTTTGCTTATCGAGTGAAGTGCTGGTGCCGATGGGTTTGGTTGCCTTCTGGTCCGATGGTCCACCATAACCACCGAGGCATGGTGTTAGCCTCCGTTGCCATGAGCATCCATTTGTAGGCATGGACCTGTTCCTCCGGCAAACTAAAGTCCTGAAACCGGGTCTTGTCGCTTTGAAATAATGGCAGGGCGACCAGACTACGCGTCTCTTCGTCCGGACAGGCAGGTACGGTAACGGTGTGGCTGAAATCAAAATGTTCGGGCCGGTCCGTTGCAGAATAATTTACCGTTAAGGGTGTATCTTCCATCAGGCCTTCAAATCCCAAGATAACGAAACGGGACCGCTGCTGTGTTGAAGGGTTGTCCGAAACCCACAAGGTCTTTGCTGGCACGATGTGCCCGTCTTCCCCGACGGCATTATAAAGAAACACAAAGCCATTCTCCTCCATCATTTCCACCTGTGCTTCCACTTGCTCCGACTCATAATGGAGCGAGTTCCACCAGGGTACCCCCAGCATTTTTTCCAGTCGCCTATCCACCTGATTTGCCTGATAGCCCATGAGGAGCCACCAGGGAAGCACGATCAGGATCGCTGCGAGCATCACAAACAGAACACACCGCTTTAGTCGCGGCACCACCATGCCCAGCGTTTTCGCCTGCCAGATCTGGCGTTCCGTGAGATATGATTTCGCTGTGGCGGCACTCCAGAAAATCAGGAAGCACGTGGCCCACAGGGAGACGAATTCCAGGAAGAAGTAATGGCGCAGGTTGAACTGTACGCCCGGATATCCACAGAAGAACAGGAAAAGAATAAAAGCACCCAGTGCCATACGGAAATTTTTCCAGGGCAGTATGAGAAATACGAGTAGTACGTAGTAACGCCCGCCACCGGGCATGGCATTTTGAAGGCCAGAATGAAAATCGAAAAAGCGCAGCAGGGATGCATTCTCTATGGTGGGCGGATAGGGGTGTTGTGGATTCATGTGTAGCTCATCCACGACGCGAAAGACGGAAGCATAGGCCCGTGTCAGGATGTCTGCGGGAAAGGTACGTACATAGTCCCAAAGGAGATCCTTGGTCCCGTCATGATAGGCTTGACTCCACACCTGATCTACAGGGAATCCGACCCCCGTCTTCTGCTCCATGTGCGCCGACACCAGGGCCGTCAGATAGTAATCCGAGTAAGGGCCGCCCATGCTATACAGGTCACTCGCAACACCCAGACGCCCGTCACAATATTCCAGGAATCCGAGTAAAGCCACATGGGCGAAATGGCCTGATTCCCCCATGCCGGCCTGAAGGATGGGGAAGCCTGTGATGACCAATACCACGATGAAGGCCAAAAGCAAGACAGTACCCCATGCGCCAAAGCGCACAAAGAATACAATGCGCAGTCGCGCTGTTCGTGGTAATTCCTGGCTTGGTGCACGGAAAAGAAACAGCACAGCCACCACAGCAGGTAGGGTCATGAGCAGGTCCATGCGAAAGCCTGCGCCTATTCCTATGATGGCGCCCAGTGCTGCCGTCGCTATCAGGCTATGGGTACGTCGCCGGGGTTCCTTGATTAACCAACCCAGTATGAATATCACCAAGAGGATAAACGGTGCCTTGGCGTAGTCCCGGATCTGTGGCACCATTTGCAGGTGCATGGGTGAGGTGAGGATCATCAACGCGCCCAGCGTCGACATGAAGCGCCCCATACCCAGCCGGAAAATTCCGTAGAGTGCCGCGCAGCTTGTGCCATAGAGCACCCCGCAGAGCGGTGCCAGCGACGTCCATGCAACACCAAAGAGGAGCCAGCACAGGGTCACGGCATAAACCAGATAGCTATGATAACGCTGCCAGGCGATAAAGCCGGGGAAATCCGGCTCGGGATGATAGGCGTTGATTTCCTCGTAGGACATAGCGGAAAGATCGTCGGGTAAAAAGCGTACCCCGTCGGGCACTGTACGCACATCGAAGGTGTCCACCTCACCATAGAGAAAGGCTTCCAGTCCGGGCACATCCTCCACCATGGGATTGCGCCAGCCTTCCCCGGCCAGCCACATAATCCCCGGTGTAAAACTCGTCTCTTGCCAAAACTGCGCCTTGGCACCCCAGGTAGAGTGGTAGACCATAGCAACGGTCGCGCCCCCGATGAAGAGTGCTAACAGCACGAGTAAATCCCGTCGATGCTGACGGACGCCCCGGCCTATGTTCTGTAGAAGCTTCACGCTCCGTTCTCCTTCACGCCACCGTCCATAGTATCAGGCGAAGGCCCGCCTGGGAAATAGTTTCCCTCAATTCAAGAGCATTGACGGCCTATGGGTCCGTCTCTATAATGATTCGGCGAGATTTCCCCTATGTACAGTACAGACAAATCCTTAGGCAAGGCAGTATATGGCCCAATCACATGATGAAATTCTGGAACGACTCTATGGCACCATAGACCGTTGGAAAGCAGAAGTCGGTGCCGCCCAGGCGGGTTTGTCCACTGAAATCAGTACCACCCGCGATCAGCTGGCCCGTCTGGTGGGGGTCATTGAGTCCCGTGGTGAAACCGCCACAGCCCTGGCCCGTGCAGAAGCCGCGTTGTCCGCTGTGCAGCAAGGCAATATGCCGCCTGAAGCGCCGGGTGCACAGGCGGAACATTTCTCCCGTGAAGTCCAGGGCATTGTCAGTCGCCTCATCCAGACCATTGACCAGTGGACCCAAAAGGTGAACTATGGTCAACAGGGACTGTCGCAGCAAATCGGCAATGCCAATGCACGCTTCGAGCAACTCCTTCAGATACTTCCCCGTGACCAGGCCGCCGACGACATAGCACAACTTACCCGGCAGGTACAGGAAAAGGAACGTGCACTCAGTCAGGTACGTCAGGACTGTACCGGGCTGTCGGAACGCGTGGAGCAGCTTTCCCGGGATTTGCACTCGGCACAGGAAGACCAGGGCACCCGTGCTTATTCGCGGCAGGCTGAACTGGAAACACAAGTCCAATCACTGGAAGACCGGCTTCGTGCTGTGGAACAGGAAAGGGATACAGCCCGGACCCAACGTGCCACGCTGGAAGAAGAACACAATATACTTCAGGTGCAATTGGAAGCGGTGCGTACTGCCCGGGCCGATTCGGAAAGCAAAGCCTCCGTCAGCAGCGAATCTCTGGAAGCAGAGCAGCAGGAGAATACGCGACTCCAGACGGAACTTCAGCGTGCTCACAACCAGTACGAAGCTGATCAGGGTGAATTGACCAACCTGCGGAATATCCTCCAACAAACCGAAGGGGATCAGGCTGAGCTGGAACGGCAAGTCGTCCAATTCCAGGCGGCAGCGGAAGTTTCAAATACCGAGCAGGGTGATTTAGCGCAGACCTGGAAGGACAATCTGAAAGAACGGGAAGTCGAGATCCTCCAGCTCCAGCAACGTTGCGACGACCTGGCATCCCAGCTCAAAACGCAAACCGGTGATCTCGAAGTAAGCCTGAAACAGGTTCGGGAAGAGCGGGATACGGCCCGGACCGCTGCGGAAGATAATCAGGAAGCACTGGCACAGGCACAAAAAGAACTTGAGGCCAGTATTGCTGCGCGTGATGAACGACAGGCTGCGCTTGATGTGGCACGTCAGCAGAACGAGGCCCTTGAAGTACGGCTGCGCGAAACCGGGAAGCAGGACCAGGACGAGCTTGATGTACTTCAGACTCGGCTGGATGAGTTAACGGAAGAACACAACACGCTCCAAACTACCCGTAATGCGCGTGAAGCCGAGTACACCGAAAAAATAGCAGCCCTGGAAAAGTCGCTGGCGGACCGTAGCGAATTACTGGAAGGGCAACGCGCGGAAACCACCGAAGCCATGCGCCATGCTCGTGATGCTGCGGAGGCCCATGCAGCGCTTGTGACCGAGCGCAATCAGGAACTGGTGCATCGGGATGAACAGATTCAGGCACTGGAACTACGTTGTACCCAACGTGAAGAAGAATTGGCTGCGCTGCAACAGGGCCTGAATCAAAAAACGGAAACGACGGAATCCCTGAAGCAGGAACTGGCCACACTCCGGGATGCCTTCGCCACGCTGGAAGAGAAGAACCGGTCACAGCGTAGTGGTTATGAGCAATCCGTTCAGGGGAACAGTGCTGCCGGCACTGCCATCATTGCCCTTGAATGCATGGTTGATGCGCTGGAAAGTGAAGTCCGGCATGAACAGGAAAATCATGCTGTTCTTCAGAACCAGCTGGATGCATTGCAGGTCGATCTTGAAACCGCTCTGGCCACCAAGGAAGAAACCACACGGGCGCTCCAGATGCAGTCCACCCGGACCGCGGAACAGGAAGAAGTCCTCGCAAGCAACGCGCAGGAACTGGAACAGATCCGGCAACTGAGTAACCTGACCACAGAAGAACGGAATGCACTGGGCAAGAAAGCAGAACACCTTACGGAGGAGCGGGACACGGCACGGCAGCAAGCTGCTACGTTGCACTCTGAACTGGATGCCCTCCGCGATGAGCGCACCGCCCTCACTTTGGAAAAGGATACGCTGAACGAGCAGGTTGCTGATCTGGAACAAGTCAAAACCAATTACGGCGAAGAAATCGAAACACTCCATACCCAATTGAAACAACGGGAAGAGGACCTGGAAGCGAAGCAGACCGCGCTCACACAACTGGAAGAACAGCACGAAGACAGCGTGGAACAACGCACACAACTTGAACAACAACTCGGGGATCTGCGCCATCAGAATGAGTGCGTCCGGGAGGAACAGGAAGCGCTCCACACCGATCTGGAAGAACGACACCATACCCATCAGGAACTGACACAGCAGCTGGTAGAAACCCGGCACGCTCTGGCCGAACTGGAAAAAGAAGTGGAAGATCATGGGCCTGCCCTTCAGGAAAAAGAAGAGCGCATCACCCAGCTTGAAGCGGATATTGAAAGTCGACGGGAGGCCCTGCGTTCGTTCCGTGAAGAGACCCTCGCCAAGTCCGCATCCATTGCCGCACTCGAAGAGGCCCTGCAATCCGCACACGGCGAAGTGAATGTGAAGACCTCTTCCATGAGTGCGCTGGAACGACAAATCCAGGCATTGCAGGAAGAACTCGGTGCAGCACAGAGTAAATTTACCGACATTCAGGATGCCCTCGTGGAAGCACAGGACCGGGAAAAGGCCCTCAGTGGTGAGCTTGATTCCTCGCGCACAGTTGAAGCATCCCAGACCCAAGCCCTTCAGGATAACCGTGACACTATTCAACTGTTGAAAGAGGAACTGGAAACACAGGCCAAATCTGTGGATGCCCTCAACGATCAGTCTGCGACCGTGCAAGCTTCTCTAAACGCACTGCAACATCGCGAACAGGAAAGTGTGGAGCACGCGGAAGCCCTGCGCAACAGCCTTGAACGAATTCAGGAGGACAGCGCCCAGGATGCACAGGGCTTCGCTGAACTCAAGGAAGAGCTCCGGGCCAAGCGCAAGGAACTGGCCGAAAAAGAAAGCATCATTGAATCCATACGAAGTACCTTGCACACAGCCGAAGAAGAACTGGTCAAGGTAAAGAATGATGTGGTGGAACAGCGACAGGCAGCACACCAGGCCGTCCATGAACTCTCCAAAACCGTGGCGGAGCGGGACCATTTGTCGTCCATGCTTGACCAGGCACAATCCGATCGGGGTCGAATCAACATGGGTGTTGCCGGTGTGGGCAATGACCCCATCAGTCAGGCCGCAGCATCCCGTTCAACCATTCAACGGGATAAAATGGTTGTCTCCGAAATTCTGCAAGACCATGGTCATCACGCCATCGGTGACATCCTGTGTCAGTCTGGCATCATCGACAAGACGCAACTGAAGCAGGCCCTGAAAGAACAAAAAAGATCGCCCAAGAAGTTACTGGGTTCGGTACTTATCGACCTCGGCTTTGCAGATGAGTACATGATTGCCCAGGCGATTGCCTGCCAGTTGGACCTCCCCTATATCACGCCGGGCGCAGCCATGATAGAGAAAAAAGCGGCCGACCTCGTTGATGCTGAGCTTTGCATCTGGCATGTGTGTGTTCCCATCCTGGCCAATTCACGACGCGTCGTTGTTGCCATGGCCAATCCACTGGATACCATTGCCGTCGATAAACTGCGACAGCGCTGTAGATGTGAAATCAGTCCGGTACTCGCCACGCCCACGGACATCATGAATACCATCGAAGATTATTATGGCCTCATGGAAAATGACTAGAAGGGTTCGTCCAGTCGCTTGACCGGGTCACACGTCAGAATCGTAGCCCCTTCTGCGTGTTGCCGCACCACCAGCTCGTCCCCCTCTTCCATGGTGTGATAATCCAGGGAACTGTCAAAGGCCAGCACGGCCGGTCCACGGGTGATGAGTACCCGCATTTCCGTTTCAGGCGGCAGCACCAGATGGTCTGTGTGTTCACTGGTCGCCTTAAAAGCGATGCCCATACCCCGTGTGAAATAGCCCCGGGTAATCTGGTTGAAATAAGCGGTACTCCCGAAAGGCGTGCAAATCACGAAGCCATCGCCCAGCACTTCCACACCCCGGTCATAGGGCTCGCCATTCAGCCAGAGCCGGAAACGTACCGCGCTGTTAATGCGGCCCATGTGTACCGAAAACTCGTTCAGGGCCATAGCTTGAAAAACAGGTGCATCTCTGCCGAGCCGGGCCACCGTCCCTTCCAGCTTCATGTAGGTATTTTGCGTTAAGGCCCCTTCCGCCAGCCCCCGGATAACATCTTCTTTCGGGTGGGGAATACAACGATGGCCCCGCTGACTGTTCAGAATGGGTACTTTCGGCACGCCGGGATACTGCAATTCAGCGGCCAACAAGGTGCCGTCCCCGCCAAAACACACCACGATATCCGGGTTCTCCTCCACTTGATGCAGGTGTGGAAATTCTTCGATAAGGGGTATCAATTCCGCGGCTGCTGCACCGAAAAGCATCAAGCGTATAGGTTCTGTCGAAGTGGTCATAGCGATTTCCTGTCCGGGTCGGGCCACAGTATAACACGGCAACCGCACTGAATGGTTCCTTGCTCCACTATGTGGATTCGCGATAAAATGGGGCCTGTGTCCCTGTCTATAAGGAAGTTCCATGCCCCGCGTTTTCATGTTCGACTTCGATGGTGTTATCGCCGATTCGCTTGATGTTTTTTACGTCGAGTTTTCGGCTGCTGTGCGGTCATTGGGCTATAAAAAGCTTGATTCACGGGATGCCCTGCTCAAGCTGTTTGAGGGCAATGTCATCGCGCAACTGATCAAAGAAGGCTTCCCAGTCTGGAAACTCAAAAAACTGGGTAAGACCTTTGCGCCCCAAATCGCTGAAGCCAGTATGAATATTGAACCCTTTCCCGGGATGCCCAAGCTCATCAACCGTCTGGCCAGGGAACACCCGCTGTACATCATCACCTCCAACACCACGGAGGCCGTGGAAGCTGCACTCGACCGGTTCGGGATTGAAGGGGTATGTGATGTGCTGGGTGCAGACAAAGAGTCCAGCAAGGTAAAGAAAATAAAGAAGGTACGCAAAAGGTACCGTGGCCATACGCCCTGGTACATTGGCGATACCAAGGGTGACATGCTGGAGGGAAACAGTGCGGGGGCCCGGACTATCGGGGTGACCTGGGGCTGGCACAGTGAAAGCACGCTCCTCGAAGGGGATCCGGATCATCTGGTGCAGGATCAAAAAGAACTGCGCAAGTTATTGCTTGCGCCCAGAGAAAATTAGGGCAGCGCGACCCACGCCTCCGCCACGGCATCTGCACCCAGCGCTTTCACCCGTTCCAATGCCAGGGCTTCATCCAGCAAAGCGCCCTTTTTCGGCAACTGCACCATCCCCCCATTGGGGGTCCGTTTCAGCCGTTCCAGTGCAAAGAGTCCCTCTACCATAGTCACCGTGAGTCCCACCGAAGCCTTGTTCATTTCAGTCACCTGGCGATAGAGTGCTTTTCGACTTTTATTTTCCGCCGCCAGAATCTTCTGCGCCTCGTTCTTCACCTCTTTATCTTCCAGTATCTGCGAATCCTGTAACCTCAAATAGCCCCGATTCGATTCTCCGATACACCCCTGCGCCTTCAATGGACCAACCACTGGTAGTCGCGCCTGCATAGCGGTCAACTCAGTCGCCATGGCTTCATCCATGCCATCAGGCAAGGCTCCATTTACTTCTGCTGCAAGCTGGGCCAGTCCCTCAATCTGTGTACGTACCGGGCCAAGATCCTGCTTACTGACTTCCGGGGCCGAAGATCCCCCTGTGGACACACATCCCGATAAGGCCAGCAAAAGCAATACCGTACCCAGACTTCTGACGCAATTCATAACAACTCCTTCTGCACAATGGAACTGGAAGCATATCCGCGTCTATTCTACGCTCCTTTGGACCCAATGTCGACCCACTATCGATAGTTCAGATCCGCTGTGCTACACTTGTGCCTGTACCCTGTGAGAGGGGCATGCCAGGGTTTCGGTTACAGCGGAGGAACAAGCCTATGATAGGTCCGGTGGATGATAGTTGGTATACGCGGGGTGAGGACCTGGATGAACGGCACAGTGCCGGGGGTGTGGTAGTACGTATTGATAAGGGCAATATCATGCTGGCCCTGATTCGTGAAATTTCCAGTGACGAAATCCTGGAGGGCTATGTCCTGCCCAAGGGTGGCATCGAGGATGGGGAAGACATAGAGACAGGTGCACGGCGCGAGATTGAGGAAGAAGCGGGGCTGACCGAAATCGAGCACCTGACGGAGCTTAAAACGCTGGAACGCTACAGCGACAAGAAAATCTATTGGTCTATCAACCATTATGGTCTTTATTACACCGAACAATTGGAAGGGGAAATCCTCGACAAGGAACACCACTTCGACTTTGGCTGGTTCCGCCTCGATGAGCTGCCGGACATGTTCTGGCCCGACGAGAAGCGCATGCTTCAGCGGGAGCGCAAGGCCATCACCGATCGGGTGATTAATCGTCAAAATCCCAAGGGTCGAAAAAAGGGCTTCATGTAAACCCTTCGTGCATTGTCGATATCCCATAGACGGGAGATAGCATCATGAGCACAGAACAGACGGATACAGCGCGGGTTGATTTAAAGATACCCGCCATCTTTGCCTTGGCCAAAGTTATTTTTCACCTTGCCAGTACGGGTAAATATGGAATCTTTCGGGATGAGTTCTATTATCTCGATTGCGCTAATCACCTGGACTGGGGCTATGTGGACCACCCCCCCCTATCAATATTCATTCTCTGGGTATTTCGTGGTTTGCTCGGCGATTCCATGCTGGCCATTCGTTTCCCAACCATGCTCATTGGTGCTGCTACCATTTTCATTACCGGGATGATGGTCCGTGATATGGGGGGTAAGCGTTGGGCCCAGACCCTCGCATGTCTGGCTGTGTTCATCGCGCCCATATATATGGTTATGGGTTCCTTCTTTTCCATGAATCCATTCGACCAGTTTTTCTGGACCCTGGGTGCTTATGTACTCGTGCGTATCATTCAGGAGGACAACCCGAAACTGTGGCTCTACTTTGGTCTGGTTGCGGGGCTGGGCCTGCAGAACAAGATCAGCGTGGCCTTTTTTGGCATCGGTCTCGTGGTCGCTCTCCTGCTCACACCCCAACGCAAGCATTATCGTGACAAACACCTGCATCTCGGCGGGGCCATTGCCGTGCTGATTTTCTTGCCCCACCTTATCTGGCAGATTACCCACGACTGGGCCACCCTCGAATTCATGCGTAATGCCACACTCAATAAAAATGTGAAGATGCCGCCGCTGGACTTTATGAAAGAACAGCTCCTCCTGCTCCATCCCTTTACTGCACCACTCTGGATCACCGGACTGGTGTATGCCTTTGTCTCTACCCACGGACGTAGATTCCGGTTACTGGCCCTTATTTTTCTGACGGTGCTGGTTGTCTTTCTCAGTACCAGTGCCAAGGCCTACTACCTCGCCCCGGCATTCCCCATGATTTTCGCACTGGGCGCGGTCGCCTTTGAACGGGGTCTTCACGGCACTTCCGGTTGGCGCAAAGTTTCCATGCCCCTTTATACAGGCATACTCATTGTGGGGGGGGGACTCTTGGCGCCCTATGCCGTACCTTTATTGCCCCCGGCCGACTTCCTTCGTTATCAGGAAACCATCGGTATCACTGCTGCGCCTGCGGAAGTAGGTCATGAACGCACACCCATGCCCCAGCACCTGGCGGATCGTTTCGGGTGGCCTGAAATGGCACAAATGGTTATCCAGGCCTATAAAGCATTGCCCCCGGCAGAGCAGGTCCTGTGTGAAATTATGGTCAATAACTATGGCGAGGCGGGGGCCATCAATTTCTATGGTGCCAGTGAAGGACTACCCCAGGTTCTCTGCGGCCATAACAATTACTTCTATTGGGCAGACACGGATGCAAAGGGCGAGGTGGTCTTGATTCTGTCTTATAGCGGCGAAGAGCTGAAGAATAGTTTTGAAAGCGTAGAAGCCCTTGGTGTGACCAATCATCCCTTTGCCATGGCATTCGAAAACGGGCTAACCCTTTACCTGTGTCGCGGGCTTAAGGTGCCCTTTGACCCTATCTGGCAAGGAAAGAAATATTTCGGCTGATTCCTAATTTGTCGCTTTCGCTTCTTGTTCCACGCCACCCAGTACATACCCCTTCTCTTGTAGTGTAATATCCTGCACGATAGCCGTGTCCCCGTCCAGTTCAATCCGGCTGGTTTCATAGCGGGTATAGGGTACGCCATCGAAGATGTAATAAAAATTAAAATCACCCCTTTGTACCCGAATGGACACTTCCTCGCCTGAGGCAACAGAGAGGTCTTTGCCCTCTTTCCCGCTACGCAGTCCCACTTGTGCTGTACTCTCTCCATTATTCAGAATCCTGAAGATGTAGCTGCCATCCTGCAAGCCGTAGGTGAACTCAGGCAGACGCACCTTGGGCTGATAGGCCCCCGACTGATTGCTCGCCCCGGACTTTTCCATACGGCGTTCTCTACGGGAAGAACCGGCAATACTGACCTTGCGACGTGGTGGAAGTGGCACTATGCTTTCCCCTGCTCTTGAACGCGTTTCGGTTCTTTCTCGTTGGACTACCGGGTCAGGTAGAACTTCGTTTTCAGGGTACGCCCCAGCGACAACGGGCGTGGGGGCTACTATGGGTTCTGCCGCCCTGGGCTTGTCGCGTACCCGCCACAGAATCAGTTTAGCATCCTTGAACTTGCCCAGTCCGGTGGCATTTTTCTCTACATTATCCCAGCGATAGACCACGCTATGGGAACCACGGGAAATTTCGGCATTGGCTATACCAATATGCGCCTCCACTTCCGCCTGGGTCATGCCCACTCGAATCGCATCCCAACCGTCGGCCGAAGACGCTGCTGGCGGAGCGGTCGCTGGCGGTGTGTCCTCAACTTTCTGTGCCGTCGCTATGGGCGTGGGGGTCGGTCGTATTGCAGTCGGTTCCAGAACTTCTTCCGTAGACATCACAGGAACCGTGTGGGGCCCTGCGGGTGGAGCATTCTCTTCCGGGGCAGGTTGAAATCGTTGGGGCAGACGACACCCCGCCACAGACACCAGCACAAGGATCAATAGTCCATGGCTCAGGCTCTTGGTAATGCGTGTCATGGTTCAACCCCCGGCTTGCTTACAGGATTAGAGCACTATTCTGGTAGGTCCACACCAAAAGTTCAAGTGCTGCCCTGGATTGAACACCCGCCCAGCCCGCGCCGTTCCAGGTAACGTTGGTGATATTCCTCCGCCCGCCAGAAGGTACCCGCAGGTTCCAGTGTCGTCGCGATTGGTGCGGGTAGTTTCCCGCTGGCATCCCAGGCCCTCTTTGATGCCTCCGCTATGGTGTGCTGTTCGTCATCGTGGTAAAAAATGACGGAGCGATATTGGGTGCCCACATCCGGCCCCTGCCGATTGTGTTGTGTCGGGTCATGGTTCACCCAAAAGAATTCGACCAGGGCCTCAAAACTTATTTGCGTCGGGTCAAATTCCACCTGCACTACCTCGGCGTGCATCGTCGTCCCGGTACACACATCTTCATAGCGGGGCTGGTCCAGCGTTCCGCCCATATACCCTACAGCAGCGTCCAGCACCCCGGGCAATTGACGGAAGCGCAGCTCCACACCCCAGAAGCATCCTGCGCCAAAAGTGGCTTTTTCATTCGACATTTTTCTAACTCCCTGCTATAGTTACCTCTAGTAACGCATGTCGGGGTGTTTTTTATTCAATCAATACCCAATCGGCATAGTATAACATCGCGTAGCAACAGGTACTGTGCGTGTAAGAAGCATCGACCTGCTATGTGGTGTAAGTTAAATAATTTAAGTAACTTACAACTATTAGGAGTCTAGTCATGAAACGGTCCGCTATTCCTG